>NZ_MWQE01000008.1 GCF_002210285.1 Fibrobacter sp. UWR2
GTGGCCATGCGCACTAGGCAACAAGTTGCCAAGTGCTGTCCGCCAGGATGACAGCACAAGAAACTTCTTCATAAACGCCCCCCACTAAAGTTCATTCAATGAAAATATAATTTATTCAACAACCTTCAATAGATTTTATTTTAGAATCCACTTGTCCAGAAAGGCCATCTGCTCGGCGGTGTGGAACCAGTGTTCGCCGCCGTCCATTACGGTCAGGGGCGCGCCGATTTTCCGGGCGAATTCGCGCATCGTTTCTAGCGAAGTCAAGTTGTCATTCGAGCCGTACAGAATTCTTGTCGGGACGCGCCATTCGATCGGATTTTCACACACGTAGTCAGCGTTCCCGCCCTTCCCGTGCACGTAAATGACAAGGGGTTTCATTCGCTATTTGTTCTTTATGCAGCGAACTGAACTCCCGCCGTGCTTGTAGGCGAAGTCCAGGAACGTATTCTCTTTATCGTAGTCTATGCCCAGGTGTTCGGCATAGTCGGCATCGAATCCTGTGGCACTCCAGAAGTAGGCCCCATTGCCCGCGAGATAGAAATCATAGAGTGGAGCCCATCCGCCGACGGGCAATGCGGAAAAGCCGAATGCATCTGTACCATTTTTGCTTTCGGCCCAGCCGCTCTGGGATTTGAGGACATTGCTTGCGGTAGATTGCCCGCCCATCACCGTGAGCAGGGTTCCAAACTCCGCCTTGCTCGGCAAGTGCCAGCCCGGCGGACAAATCCCGTACACAGTGTCGGGCAAGGCGCATTTTTTGCCATCGCCGCAATCCTGCGGATTCTTGGTATCGGTAGCCAGTTTTACGGAATCGATTGCTGCAGCCCAGGTGTAAAGGCGGCCAGCCACGTCGCATTTTTTCGGCTCATTGTCGTAGCACCAAGACCAATCATATTTATCCTCACCCGAACCTCCTTGACCTGGGTCAAAGTTCAGGTTTTCTGCCATCCACACTTGGTCGCCAATCTTCACCGTCCTGTAAACCTTGCCATCACGGCTATCGGTCATGGCGCCATAGTCAATATCAGGGTTAAAGCGGCATTCCTTCGGCACATCCCAGCTCCAGCCCGTTTCGCCTTCCAGAAGCGCCGAACAATTTACCTTGTCCACGCTGCTGCTAGATTCCGAGGCAGAGTTCGGAATGGCGGAAGAAGAACTATTCACGCTGCTGCTGGATTCCGAGGCGGAGCCCGGAATGGCGGAGGAAGAGCTGTTCACGCTGCTGCTGGATTCCGAGGCGGAGCCCGGAATGGCGGACGAGGAAGACTCCCCGCGTTCAAAAGAAGACGGCTCGTCGCTCGGCACGGCAGATGCCGACGAGCTGCAGTCGTCTCCACACGCTACGAGTGCTAGCGTCAAGGGCAACAAGAGTGTGGTCAGGGACGGCCACCACGCTTTGTTCGTGGCAGGCTTTGCCTTACGGCTCCTCGCAATGACGTTTCGCATAAGAACTCCTTCGCCTCAACGGCCTGGTACTCTACTGAAATATAACCTTTCCTACCCCACTTGTCCAGAAAGTGCGGCTTTACCCTTCCAATTTCCAGCCGCAGTCGTTGTGGTAAATCATCTGGCGGGTCATGCCGCCGTCGATGCAGATGTTTTCGCCGGTAATAAAGCCGGCCTTGTCGCTCGCGAGGTAAAGTACCATGTTCGCGATGTCAAGCGGGTTACCGACGCGGCCTGCGGGCTGTTGCGTGGCATCGGGGCCTTCGTAGACCTTGAAATCCGTATCGATCCAGCCCGGCGAAATCGAGTTCACACGCACACGGCCCGCAAAGCTCACGGCAAGCGCATGCGTGAGGGCTGCGATCCCGCCCTTCGCCGCCGTATAGCTTTCAGTTTGCGGTTGGCTCATGCGGTCGCGACTTGAAGAAATGTTCACGATGCTTGCGCCTTTCGCAAAATGCGGAGCGAAAAGTTTCGCGAGGTAGAACGGGGCCGTCACGCCGACAGCCAGCGCGTAGCTGAATTCCTCGTAGCTGCACTCGTCAATGCCCTTCATCAGCGGGAGCGCGTTATTCACCAGCACATCCACGTGCCCGTACTTTTCGATAACGAACTGCGCGAACTTTTCGAGGACTTCCTTCTTGGAGAGGTCCCCCACAAAGCAGGGATTCTCGCAGATGTCAATATACGCGACTTTCGCCCCCTCTTTCTCAAATTCACTCACGACGGTCGCACCGATTCCGTGCGCCCCGCCTGTCACCACGACCACCTTGTTTTCAAACGATTTCATGTGGATAAATATACACTAAAACGCACAGAAGCCTGCGCCCCTGCTTGACGCACGCGCCTTTTTATCCTATCCTTTCTGCCGATGCTCCAGTATTTCGAAGTCACAAAGAAATCTCCGTGGTTGCCGCAGGTCAAGGTGCTGTACGAATCGGCGTTCCCGGCAAACGAACGAATCCCGATCAAGCATTTACTCGACGACAAAATCAAGCGGGAATTTTGGACATTTTTCGACAAAGATACGTTCTGCGGGTTTTCAAATTCCATTTCGCACGGAGACATCACAAACATCGTCTACTTTGCGGTTGTGCCAGAACTGCGTTGCCGCGGGTACGGCTCGCAAATTTTGCAAGCCATCCGCGAAAAGCATCCGGACTCCCGCATCGTCGTCGATATTGAAGTCGAAGAAGATTCCAAGGACGCCGAAGAACTCGAACGCCGAAACCGCCGCCGCGAATTTTACCAGCGCAACGGCTTTGACGCCGCCCCCGTCGAATACCACTGGCAGGGCGAGCACTACCGCCTACTTTCCGCCGGCGGCACCGTCACCGACAAAGAATTCCGCGATTTCTGGAAAGAAATCCTCAAGGACATTCCCGGCGCGAAATATCCGTAGTTTTAATCAATCAAGTCGTTCTGGAATCTTGACAGGTGTTCAAACGGCAAGATTTGCCGGCCTCTGAACAGCCCGCAGCCATCGTTGATTAGCTGGTTGTTGATGGCCTTGAACATGTTCACGTCGATTTTCGCAAGGTCAATCCCCTGCAATTTCACCAGGCGTTCATACGCCTCGTCAAAGTAGACGCACTCGCCGCTCGGAATCTGGTCGTGCTTGGAGCGCCGTTCCTCTTGCGACTTTTCGTAGCCAAAGTGGTTCGCCTCGCCTATCTCGGCATAATCGTCCATGTCCTTCGTACGCAATTGCACTTCCGTATAGCAGCGCGCAAGGTTGTCGTAGAACGTGATGTGCAAAGACTGGTAACCCGAACTCCTGGGAGTCGCCACCGAATCATGGTAATACGGCCTCACGGAATCCTTTAGCAAGTCGGAATGCCCGCTGTCATCCAGGTGCTTGAAAATCTCTGCCGAAAAGCCACGCTCTTCGAGGAACTCGGGCAACGCATTCGCAATCTCGTACAGGTATTTCCGTTCCACCTCGCTCCGGTCATCGCCCTTCTTGATATGGCAAACAGGCATCGAGATAACGATACGGTACGCAATCAGGTCTCGGAAATTCAGCTTGCTCTTGATTTCAGCTTCGGACGGGAATGCGCCATTCTTCTTGTAATAGTTGTAGATGAATTCAAGGATATAGCCGTTGAACTTTTCTTCGGCACGGATCAGGGACTTGATGCGTCCCTTGAACGTGAACGCAAGGAAGGGATACTCCCTTGTCATAAACTTGTAGAATTCCTTTATGCGCTGGGACTGCGAGGTCAAGAAGTCGTTGTGTTCCAGCAGTTCGATAATCTGAATCAGAAAATTCGAGTGAGCGAGGTCAATATTGTTGCGCGTTTCTTTCGCGCTGTTCCTGAGGTCGTTCGAATACTGGTGAAGAATCTTCAGCACCGTGTTTCCAGAGAACAGATAGTCGTTCAAGCAAATCATCTTAAGCCTCCGTATCGGGGTTTACAAGGCGAAATATAAAAACGTTTTTCGCCCGTCACAGCGGATAAAGCACCTTAAAAATTTTTCTTACAAAACACTTTACACGGGATGAAAAGCACAACAAACGCTTTTACATTTTATTCATAGAATTACATGCAAGTCCGCAAAATAATGTATATTCAAGACAAGACTTATCGTAGTTCTTTATGCGCGGGGAAAAAAATATTTCGTATATACTTATGAAGAAATTGAAATACACATTGATTGTTCTCTTGCTAGTCGTATCATATATTGGCTCGTTCCTATTCTTTTATATTCCAAATCAAAGACTTGGAATTCTCACCCCTCTTTTCTTCGCAACCACTGCATGGGCGTTTTCTGTTGCTTTTTTGAGTATAATGATTTACGCTGCGGTTACAGGACGATTAAGAAAAAAGAAATCATTTTGCCAATCGCTTCAGGATTATATCGCGACACCACCAGAAACAGATGAATTTGACAATTCGTTGAAAACCATGAAGAAATAAGGATCTTTCTATGCGTTTCTACGTACCCACGGATATCTACGTTGAAAAGGACTGCGTGAAGAACCACGCGCAAAACTTGCTTGCGATTGGAAAGCGCGCATTCATCATGACGGGCAGAACTTCTGCCAAGAAGAACGGCTCCTTGAACGATGTCACCGCCGTTCTGGAAGCTGGCCACGTGCCGTACCAGGTTTTTGACCAGGTCGAAGAAAATCCGTCTACCGATACCGTAGGGAACGCAGCAAAACAAGCCCGCGATTTCGGCGCCGACTACATCATCGGCATCGGGGGCGGCTCCGCCATCGACGCGGCAAAGGCAGCCGCACTACTGCTTGCGAACCCGAATCTTATCGCGGACAACTTGCACAAGGCTCCCGAAAAGCCGCTCGGCCACGTGCCTGTCGTCGCCGTACCGACTACATGCGGAACAGGTTCCGAGGCAACGCCGGTCGCCATCATCACGAACCACAAGATTCAACTGAAGAAGAGCATCCCGCACAAGATTTTCCCGGCGCTCGCGCTTGTCGATGGCAAGTATCTCGCCTCGGCCAAGAAGACGCTGATTATCAACACCGCGGTTGACGCGCTCGCCCACATGGTCGAAAGCATCCTGAATGTCTATTCCAACACATTCAACCGCATGTGCCCAGAATACGGCCTCAAGCTCTGGGGCGAATTCAAGGACGCGCTCCTCTCCGACTCCCCCGTCGACGAAAGCCTTTACGAAAAGCTCATGCTCACCTCGACTATTGCGGGCATGTCCATCGCACACACGAGCACCTCCGTACCGCACGGCATGAGTTACGACCTCACACTCCATCAGGGCGTGCCGCACGGCCCCGCCGTCGGATACTTCCTTGCCGCCTACGTGGAAATCTGCGAAAAGAAGGTTTCCGAAGATGTCCGAAAGATTCTCGCACTTTTAGGCCTCAAAAGCACCGCCGATTTCACACAAATGCTCGAGAATCTCATCGGCAAATGCAAGGTTTCCAACGAAATGCGCGACCAGTTCGCTGCCGCCATGAAGTCGAACCGTTCCAAGCTCGACCTCGTCCCCGGCGGAATCACACCCGAGGAAGTTGACTATATTTATGACAAGTCCCTAATCGTGGAATAAAAAAAAGAATCCCCAAGAGCAATATGCTCTCGGGGATTTTGAGTTGGAGAGGCTCTTCTTTGTCAGTTCCAGTTACTTCACAGGGAAAATCCTGCTGAAGTCGCCGATCTTTACAACATACAGGCCCTTGTCAAGATTCATCGCATTCAGTTGCGCCTGAACCTCGCCCATGTAAGTTGCCTTCAGTTTGCACACGAACACGCCCTTCATGTTGTAAACGCTGAACGTCTTTTCGCCAGCCTGCAGTAGCACCTTGCCAGCAATAGAACTCGGGGGTTCGACCTTATCTATCTTAGTCAATACCACATTGTCAATAAACACGCTGCCCGTAGCAAGACCCGCATTGATGGAAATACGGCCATTCTCGTCGGTAGGCTCATTCATGGTGAACTGGATTTCAAAAGTCTGCTTTGTGGTGGTAAGGTCGAAGGTCTTCGCTTCGCCCAAATAGCTGGTCCACGGGTCGGTATCCTTCTCGAGATTCACTTCGAGAGTCCTTGCTACGGATGCGTACGCATCAAAGGTCAACTTATAGCTTTGGCCATTCTCGTAATGCATACCGTTCTGAATCATTTGGACATCGTAGGCGTTCGAGCCCACCTTGGTCACACTGATTTCCGCCTTGCCATCGGTGAACTTCAGGGAGCCTTCGCCACTATGGTCGCTCAGAGTCCACCCAGCAAGCTTCAGCGAATCCGAGAACGAGCCATTGAAAACGGTATCCCTGTTGGTCGGGACCTCAATAGGAGCAGATACTCCATCCAGCGAGAACATCTTCACAAAGTTCCAGATATCCGAAACAGAGACCTTCTTGTAGTCGTTGATGGATTTTCCACCACCACCCCACTGAGCGAACGACAGCGTCGCTACAACAAAAAGCAGTAATAGAGTTCTCATATCCAAGAAAATTACGTTCACCATACACTCCATACATACCGGTGTAAAGGCCTACAACGGAGAAATCAGGCAAAAAAGCATAAAAAACGCAATCTTCTGAAATTTTCGCTTGTAAAAAAATGGTTGCGATTTATATTTAGGGCAGAATAGCGAAACACGAAATGAGTATCTACTACCACCTTCCCGGACTATTCGAATTCTACGACCTGTACAAGGCCTTTTTGCCGCTTTGGCGCAATCACCGCGAATTCTTTTATGACTGGTGCGAAATCGGTTCCATTTACGGTGCCCCCGGCGACTGCATCTGGGGCGGCGGCCGAGTAGGTTTCGGAGACGCAGAACCAAAGGCTGTAGCGGCACTCATGGAGGAATTCGGAATTTCGGCACGCCTCACTTTCAGCAATTCCCTGCTCCGCAAAGAGCACCTGGCCGACACCCGGTGCAACGAGTTGTGTTCGATTTTTGAAAAGGGGGGCGGAGTCATCGTCCATTCCGACCTACTACTCGATTACCTCATAGCAAAATATCCCGGCTTTTATTTCGTTTCCTCGACAACGAAGGTGCTGACGGACTTCGAGCAATTTCGGGCGGAACTGAACCGGGACGAATTCAGCTATGTCGTTCCTGACTTCAGGCTCAACAAGCAGCTCGACAAGTTAGAAACGCTCACGCTCGCCCAAAAACAAAAAGTCGAATTCCTGTGCAATGAATGTTGCTGGTTCGGCTGTTACGACCGCAAGAACTGCTACAGGAACGTGAGCCAGAAATGCCTCGGCGAAGATTGCGCCGACCATGTCTGCGTCTCGAGTACAGCACAAAAAGGCTACCGTTTTTCCGAAGCCATGAAGAACCCCGGATTTATCGGAATAGAGGATATCCAGAACACCTATGCGCCGGCTGGATTCCATCACTTTAAGATCGAGGGGCGCAGCCTCGGCAGCGCCATCGTCCTGGAATTTCTGCTTTACTACATGACAAAGCCGGAATTCCAGCTCAAGGTTCGCGAAGAAATATACCTAGACAGTTCGCTGGACCTGTTCTAGAGGCTATCATGACCGGAAGGAGGCGCTAGAACAAGCGGAAAACGGCGTTCAGCGAGAATGTCATGCGCGCGTCGCAACCGCGGACCACGGCAAAATCCACCGGATAGAACTCCACTCCGAAACGCTTGCCCGAAGTGCGCCACGAAATACCGAGATTCGAGCGGAACATGAAGGATTCAAAGTAGTAGTCGTTATTGTCCTCGTCACTTACTCGCTCGTAGGCATAAATCCTGTCGCCCTTCTCATCGAATACAACTATCGGCACGAACCGATCCCAGTAAAGGTCTTCCACCGTCCCCTCTTCCCAGTGCACCAAGAACATAAAGTTGCTAACCAGGCTAAAGTGCGTGCTGAGCGGAATATTCAGGTTGAGAAACACGCCCTCGGACAGTTCCTCGAAATTATAGTTCACGCAGTCTTCGCACATCGATAAATCCTTACCGACCTCAAGCATCGCACCGACCCCCAGATAGGGCGTTATCGGCTTCACGAGCGAGAGCGACCAGCCATACATTGTCGCCCCCTGCCAGCCACCGAGTGCGGGGCCCGTCTTGATATCGAACGTTTTCCAAGAAAAATCAGATGCGGCCGCAAACGACGCGAAAAAGACCAGAATAAAAGAAATCAGTTTCATTTTCATGGTTATTCTCCTTTCGAGAATAAAATAGATATACAGCGAGCCCAAAAGAAGGGGCAAATTAATGGAAAAGGTATTTTTTTTCACGATTATCAGAAAAAAGCCCGACCAATGAAACTCCCTGTTTCATATAGTGCAAGCCTGCATAAAATAATGTATATTAGCCGGCAGGTCTACAAGATGATTCTCCGCAAGCCCGATTTCTACGACAAGTTCAAGTGCATCGCTTCACGGTGCACGGACACCTGCTGTGTCGGGTGGGAAATCGACGTAGACGAGGCATCGCAAGAAGCCTACCGCAAGGTCGCGGGGACATTCGGCGACAAGCTCCGCGCCAACATCGAGGATGGCCATTTCAAGCTGCTCCCCCATGACCGCTGCCCATTCCTGGACGCAAACAACCTCTGCGAAATATATGCAAACCTTGGCGAGGGCGCACTCTGCGACATCTGCCGCGAGCACCCTCGATTCGTAGAAGTGTACGGCGATATCATGGAACGTGGCCTCGGGCTCTGCTGCGAAGAGGCAGCAAGGCTTTTGCTCGAAGGCGAAGGCCCGCTCGCATTCACGACCAAGGAATGCGACGAACCCGAAGACGAAATCGACGAGGAAGACCGCGAAATCCGGGACCAGGTCCTCTGCGAGCGGGAAAAGTTTTTCACGGCGCTTGCTGACAGCACAATTCCTCTCAGCGAAAGAGTCCTGCAGGTATTCGGCTACAAGGGAGACAACGTCTTCGCACCGTTCAACGATGCAAGAGAGATATACGCACTCCTCGAGAAGACCGAAAGTTTCGGCCCCGCATGGGACGACACCCTTTCACGAATCAAGGTCCGCATCGAAACCTCTGGCAGCATAATGCAGAACGACGCATCAGCGAAAAACGCCACCGCTTTTCAGGGCGAAAGCGATTTCACGGATAACGAAAGCGCAAGGCTTCTCGCCTACCTCATCTACCGGCACTACGCCAAATGCCTTTTCGACGGACGTGAACAAGGCAAACTCCAATTTGCGCTATTCTTCTGGAACGCGGCAAGGCTATTTACCAAGGAATTTGGGGGCAAGGTAAACGCCATCAAGATGCTTTCCAGGCAACTGGAATATTCCGACGAGAATATGGAAATTCTTGAAAGTGCTCTAGACAGTCTCTAGGAAATTTTCCGAAGGGTAAACACGACAGAAGAGGGCTTCCCCTGTTCATCCTTCTCCACAAGGATAAACGAGAGTTGGCACCTGCCATGCAGTTTTCCCATACATTCCCTATAGATCATGCTTTCCTTTTCAAGGCGAGCCGGAAGTGTACTCAAATCCAGGAACTCCAGCATCTGCTGTTTATCCTCATTTTCCACAAGAGCAAATACGCCACGCTCGATATTGGCCGCCAGCCCATCCTCATCGTGAACGACATCGGACACAAAACGGTCACGCTGGACAACCTCATAGTTCATTGTTTTGAGGTCTATCACATAGACACACTGGTACAGGGACGTAACGGCGCGAGTAACGCGATCCTTATGTTCCTCGTCCCGATACTTCTTGTCGAGAACAATGTTGCTGGTATAAATGCTCCTGAAATGGTTCGATATACGATTACACAGGTAGTAGCCAGCGACACCTATTGCAATCGATTCAATCGTATATCCGCCCATCACACCCAAGAACCATTCCAGCGGTTCGTGCAGATCGTTACGCAGACTAAACCTGAAATCGCTAACGGCAGCATTCGATACGAGAATCATCACATAATTCATCACGACACTTATGATGTAGATTCGCCGTTCGCAATAGAACAAACTTACCATCGGCACAAGTGCATATGTGATATACACGCCCACATGTGCAACACACATGAACATCAGCACCAGCATGAACCCGATAAGCCCCCAGAACACCGTAATCATATTCATGGGATAGTACTTGTTCAGGAACTGTTGGCCATATGACAGCAAAACAAGTATAATAGTCACACAGAGGCATGCAATGTACGATACATCGCAGTACCCCAAAAAGCGATCGAGAGCAATGGCTGGTCCAGCAAACGCGCAAAACAGAAGAATCCGCGACATGGATTCGTTCATGGAACGGCGGTTCCTGAGTAGAAAAGTTTCGTATTGGCTTTTGCGGCCTTGTTCTTCCATAGATATACCCAAACTTTCCCCCTAACTCCGATATAAGATAAAATAACAAAAATTGCAGCCAAATGAAATAGCCGCAACTTTATTGTAAGAATTAAGTTAGATAGAATTTGGGAAGGCTACCTGCCTTTGCGCTGCGTAGCAGCGCAAGGCTTGGCTCAACTATCGTCCTTGGCGCCGTGGGCTACCTGCCTTGGCGCTGCTTCGCAGCGCAAGGCACTGTAGATTTGCCAATGTCGGAACGCAAGCGTTCCGCCGCTGTCAAATCTACCTGCCTTTTTTCATCTGCTTCAGGAGGGCGCTCATTTTCGGGGGCTGGGCAACCACGTTCTTCTTGGGAGCAAAACCCGGGCGGTCCTTGCCCGCAATCTTGTTCTTCAAGTCAGCGATGGTTGCGTGGCCCTGGATGCCACCCTGCGGGCGACCACCACGGTCATCACGACGGCCACCGAAGTTGCCACGCGGGCCACCAACACGCTGGCCGCGCGGGCCACTTGCGCCAGCACCTGCCACTCCGTCGGTAGATTCCTGCTTCATCGAAAGGCTGATACGCTTCTGGTTCGCATCTACGGCAACCACGCGCACCTTCACGACGTCGCCCACAGTGAGGACTTCCTTCGCGTCGGTCACGTACTTGTCGCTGATTTCAGAAATGTGAACGAGGCCATCCTGGTGAACGCCGATATCCACAAAGGCACCGAAGTTCGCCACGTTCGTGACCACGCCTTCCATCCAGCTGCCCGTAACCAGGTCGTTGATGGTCTTGATGCGGTCGTCAAACTTCGCGTAGCGGAATTCCTTACGCGGGTCGCGGCTCGGCTTCTGGAGTTCCTTCATGATATCGTCGAGAGTAGCCTTACCGACTTCGTCGGAGAGGAACTCATCAATCTTGATAGCCTTCACCGCTTCGGCATTGCCCACGATTTCCTTCACGGGGACGCCGACCTTCTCGGCCATCTTTTCGACAAGCGCATAGTTTTCGGGGTGAACCGCAGAATCGTCCAGCGGGTTTTCGGCACCCGGAATGCGCATGAAGCCAGCAGCCTGTTCGAAGGCCTTCGGACCGAAGCCCTTCACCTTCTTCAGGTCTTCGCGGCTGGCAAACGCGCCGTTATCTTCGCGGTACTTCACGATAGCTTCCGAAAGCGTATTGCTGAGGCCTGCCACATGAGAGAGCAGCGGAGCGGAAGCGCTGTTCACGTCGACACCGACCATGTTCACGCAGCTTTCCACCACTTCGTCGAGGCGCTTCTTGAGTTCACGCTGGTTCACGTCGTGCTGGTACTGGCCAACACCGATGGATTGCGGATCCACCTTCACGAGTTCGGCAAGCGGGTCCTGCAGGCGGCGGCCAATGGAAATAGCGCCGCGGGTCGTCACGTCTTCTTTCGGGAATTCCTGGATGGCAATCATGCTTGCACTGTAAACAGAAGCGCCGGCCTCGCTCACGATAACGCGCGGCGGAACCTTGCCCTTGAACTTGAGGGCCATCTCGCCACAGAAGGCGTCGGTCTCGCGGCTTGCTGTACCGTTACCGATGGCGATGAGGTCTATCTTGTACTTGTCGATAAGCTGCATCAGGTACACCGCAGCACCGGCCTTGTCGTTGTGCGGTTCGTGCGGCTTG
Organism: Fibrobacter sp. UWR2; assembly: GCF_002210285.1. Taxonomy (NCBI): domain Bacteria; kingdom Pseudomonadati; phylum Fibrobacterota; class Fibrobacteria; order Fibrobacterales; family Fibrobacteraceae; genus Fibrobacter; species Fibrobacter sp. UWR2. Next base: position 11,827 of record NZ_MWQE01000008.1, read on the forward strand.
ATGATGCCGTGGTCGAGGAACTTGCCGTTCTCGTCGAGCACAGCCACCTTGCAGCCGGTACGGAAACCCGGGTCGAGCGCGAGCACGGACTTGTGGCCCGCAGGGGCAGCAAGAAGAACGTCCTGCAGGTTCTTGCTGAACACCTTGAAGGCTTCCTCTTCGGCGGCATCCTTCAACAGCAGGCGCACTTCGCTTTCCATGCTCGGCTGCAGCAGGCGTTCCCAGGCATCCTGGCACATGGCCTCCAGGTACGGAGTCCAGGTCGTCTCGCCCTTGATAATCTGGGTCTTGAGGTAGCCGACCATCTCTTCGTTCGGGACCTCGATAGTGAGGCGCAAGACCTTTTCCTTTTCGCCTCGGCGGAGCGCAAGCATGCGGTGGCTCGGGATCTTGCTAACCGGCTCGCTGAAGTCGTAGTAGTCCTTGAACTTCGTCTCCTGCTTCTCGAAATCCTTCTTGACCTTCGAGACCATCACGCCGGTCTTTTCCATCTTAGCACGGAGGTACTGGCGGAATTCGGTATTGTCAGCAACCTCTTCGGCAAGGATGTCGGCGGCACCCTTGAGGGCGGCCTTCGGGTCGGCAAGGCCCTTCTCCTCGGAGAGGTAGATACGGGCAATTTCTTCGGCGGTATTGCCGGTGTTTTCCTGTGCCCACATCAGGCGAGCCAGCGGTTCAAGACCGAGTTCCTTCGCGATGGTCGCGCGGGTGCGCTTCTTGGGCTTGTACGGAGCATAAATATCTTCGAGGAGGGTCTTGTCCTTGCAGGCCTCGATCTGCGCCTTCAGTTCCGGCGTCATCTTGCCTTGTTCCTCGATGCTCTTGATAATCGTTTCCTTGCGGTCGGTCAGTTCCTGGAGGTAGTCGCGACGGTGACTGATATCGCGCAGTTCAATTTCGTTAAGGGTTCCCGTCTGGTCCTTACGGTAACGGGCGATGAAGGGGACCGTGCCCCCCTGGTCCATGAGTTCAAGCGCCTTTGCCACGCGCCATACTTCGAGTTTCAGTTCTTCGGCGATAACTGCAGAAAAATCCATCTGATATTCCTACTTGTATAATCCGTTTCCGGATTTTAGGGTCATAAATGCCCTGGGTTGACACAAGCGGGCCCCGTGGTTGCCCGCACCCCCGTTCGGGGGTAAGCGGAATATAGCAAAAGAAAATGTCAGTTTTGTGACATAAATCAATGATTCTAAAACGGGCCCGGAACCTAGACTGCGGCAAGACCGCCCTATTTCGTTGAAAATCAACAAGTTACGCAACGAGCCGTATTTTTAGTAGAGAGGCTTTTCCGCCCGCTCCAAAAAAAACATATTTTAAAAGAAAGGTGTTTACGGAGGATGTGATGAGAAAAATACTTACCATTGCCGCATGCGCGTTCCTTGCAGGCTGCCTTGAACCCGAAACAAAAAAATCGCAGTCCATCTTTGATACCGACCTCGACTGGACCCGTGTAAAGTCCGTCAAGATCTTCCCCCTGGATCAAAAGAACACCGAAATTGACCGGTTTGGCGAGAGCACTGCAAGCGAAATCGACAGGGCACTCGGCGAAGGAATGCTGCACTGGATTACGGACTCGGTCTTTGTCCACGAATCCGCCAACCAGCTATTCGTCAAGGAATTCAAGCGCGACGAGCCCCGTCTCCACGAATTCCCGCGAGACAAGTTCATCTTTGAATTCATTCAGAAATAGATTTCGGGATTTTCAGAATAGAAACGCCGATGCGTGAAGCCGTACCACAGGGACGGGTTTTCCTTTATGCGCGTTTCGAGCCAGCAGTTGTAGGAATCGATTACCGGCGAGGGCGAGTTCTCGTTTGTCCGGAATTCCAGTTCCTCGGCATGGAGAATGCGACAGTTGCAAGATTCCTCGAGCCAGCACACATAAACAGGCGTCCCGGGGCGGTGCCGGAGCAAGAAATCCGGTAGCGGGTTCATGTTCGCGCTTTGCCCGAGAAACGCTCCCGGAAGAGCGCTCGTGATGCGGCTATCCTGGTCGGCAAGCAGGCAAAAAAGTTTACCCTCATCAAGCAGACGAACAAACTCCCGCGGAGTACGTGCGTCTATGCCGTAGGGACGACCGTCGACAGAGCGAATCCTGCAATCCAGGATACGGTTGAGCCATGCAGGCCTCACTGGGATGTAGCTTGCAACCAGCGGAATGCCGAGGCGACAGAGCCACGGACCAATCGCCTCGTAGTTCCCGAAATGCGCCGTAAGGAATAAGCCTCCCCTGCGCATCTTTTCGAGAACAGGTGCAGAACCATCTGCAAGGCAGAAATCCTGACCGCCCAGCCTGCAGGGGTATACTGCGGTATCAGCGGGCAATTTCTTGTATATTCCGAAACAGAAGAACAATTCACCCACATGCCTAGACAGATTGCAGAGCAGCCGGCGATACAGGCGCGGCAAATCGACTGGTTGCACCGAAGCGAGCGATACGTGGAGCAAGTTCGCAAAAACAGCCTTGCGCTTCCAGCCCGAAATGCGGAGCACGGCATAGATTACCAAACTAAATAGCGACGCCAAAAATTTATTTATTACGAACATTGCGCATACAATATACCATTTTAAGCGTTTCTATAGCAGGCGGAGCAGTCATCAAACAAAAAAATGATTATTTTAGTAGGGAAAGGCTGAATCATCAACCCTAATGTCAGGTAGCCATGTCTGCAAAAGTAACGAGTAGCGATAAAATTGAAGATCTGTTCCCGGAGACCCCCATCCGTAAAATCATCACGCCGATGGAACGGTTGATGAAGGTGGAGACCACTGGAGGCATCGTCCTTATCATCATGACGTTGGCAGCCCTCCTGTGGGCGAACCTGAGTCCGGAAACGTACCATCATTTCTGGCACATGCCGTTTGCGCTTACGATTGGCAGTTGGGTTGGCAGTGCAGACCTGCACTGGCTCATCAACGACGCGATGATGACGGTATTCTTCTTCAATATCGGTCTCGAAGTCAAGGGCGAAATGACCTACGGCGAACTCAGGAACCCGAAGGCAGCGAGCCTCCCGGTGATTGCGGCGGCGGGCGGCATGCTCTTCCCCGCCCTCATCTACCTGTTGCTCTGCCCGCATGGTGAAAACAGCGCCGCCCATGGATGGGGCGTACCGACGGCCACCGATATCGCTTTCGTGGTGGGCTGCATGGCCATCCTTGGCAAGAAGGTGCCGCATGCACTCCGCGTGATGATTTTGACTCTCGCCATCGCAGACGATATCGGCGCGATTCTCGTTATTGCCATCGGTTACCCGAGCGGTGACGGCATCAACTTTGCCGCTCTCGGGACCGGTTTTGCCCTGCTCATCCTCATCAACGTTCTCTTCCGTATCGGCGTACGCAACCTGCTCCTGCACGGCCTGATCGGCGTCTCGGTATGGGCGTTCTTCGTAAAGAGCGGCGTCCACCCGACAATCGCCGGCGTGCTGCTCGGGCTCTCCGTTCCGGCAAAGCCGGTCCTCGCAAAGGGCAGGCTCGCCCACTTTGCAGGCAGCGTAGGCGGAGCCCTTTCGGGCGAAGCGAAGGACCGCAACGAGCAATACGAGGTGTTCACGCTCCTCAAGCGCGGTGCACGCGAAAGTATCTCGATGCAGGAACGCTTCTTCAAGCCCCTCGTCCCGTGGGTGAACTTCTTCATCATGCCGCTGTTCGCACTCAGCAACGCGGGCGTCGAAATCAAGCTCGGCGGCGTGGAAGTCCCGGTAATGGGAGCAGTCGCACTCGCCCTCATCCTGGGCAAGCCCATCGGCATATTCCTGTTCAGCCTGCTCGCCGTCAAGATTGGCGTGTCGGTCAAGCCCAGCTACAGCTGGAAGGTCCTGTGGGGCGGCGGTATGCTCGCCGGTATCGGATTCACGATGGCCCTGTTTGTCGCAAACCTCGCATTCGACGTAGGCGACCGCCAGGACTCCGCAAAGCTCGGCATCTTGCTCGGCAGCTTCTGTGCGGCGATTCTCGGCACCATCTACATGAGCATCGTGTCGAAAGTAAAGCACGAGTAGGACATTGCCTCATTTCGTCTACATGCTCCGTTGTGCGGGAAACCGTATCTATACGGGTTATGCTGTCGACGTAGAGGCGCGTTTCGAGCAACACAAGTCCGGAAAGGGAGCGAAGTTCACGCACGCGTTCCCGCCGGAATGCATTTTACAGAAATTCGAACTGGATTCTTATGAGGAAGCGCTCCGGCTGGAAGCGCGGATCAAGAAACTAGACCGTCCAGACAAGGAACGCCTTGCCGCAGGCGACCCTGAGCTGACCGCGGAACTCCTCGGCGGGCTCGGCGAGACACTCGACCGGAAGAAAAAGCGCCTAAGGAAGGAAGCCCGCAAGAAAAAAGAAACCCGCGAGGGGAAATCCACCCGCGGGATCAAGGCAGGACACTCCAACCCGCCAATATCTAGTGAAAGCTAGCGAACAGCCACCTTCTTGCTGAGCAAGACCTTTCCGCGACCATCCAAGAACTTGACTACATAGGCCCCCGCCGGAACCTTCGTGAGGCTCACGCGGGCATTGCCGGAGACTGTTTCCGCAAGCACCTGCTTGCCGTTCACGCCAAGCAGTAACACCCTGCCCTCGACGGAGGTATGGACCAGCAGGTCGCGGTTGTGAACCTGCACGGAAAGATTCATTACGCCAGCCACATTGCGGACATCGCGCATCCTGGTAATGAATTCCGTGCCTTCGGGTGCACCCACGATAAGCCCGCGGCCCACCGTGCTCATGTACACCACGCCGAACGTATTCATGTCACCCTGCACGAAGTTTCCGTTACCCGGGCCACCGAACTGGTGCATGTCATCGTTCACGCGTTCAAAAGTTTTGCACTTGTCGGTGCTGCGATAGATGCCAATCGGGTCACCTTCCTTCGCGGCACCCCAGATAAAGATGGTCTCGTAGTCGGCACCTTCCTTGGCCTTGCCAATACCCACGGCGATTGCCGTCGATGCGCCCTCGCAGCGGTTCCAGGTCTTGCCGCCATCTTCCGTATAGGCAAGGCCGTTCTCGCTGAAGCCCTTCGTAAGCCAGACCTGCGCCTGGTCCATCGGGACCCACACGTGGCCTTCCCTACCCGGCACCGTGCGGATGTAGTTGCTTCCGTTGTAGTATTCGCCTGCACTCTCGTTCTGCAAGCGTGCATCCTGCTTCACGAAATTCTTGCCCGCATCCGTCGACTTGTACAGCGTGCCCATGGAGTTCATCACGTAGAACACGTCGGGGTTCACCGGGTCGGCTACGATATGCGAATAGTTTGTCTGTTCTCCCGTCTCGACGGCAGTCCAGGTCGCGCCGTTATCGTCGGAGCGGTATGTCGCATTCTCGGGCCTGTGGAGCATCACCTTGCCATCGGCAGAAAGCACGATCCAGCCCTTACCGCCCTTAAGCGTCGTCTTCACGCTATCCCACGTTTGGCCCATGTCCTCGGAGCGGTACATCACATTGAAGTTCTGCGAGTCGTACTGACCATACACGGTAATCACGCCGGTACGCACCAGCGAACCGGAGAGCGGTGCATACCCCATGCTCTCGGTAGTGCCGACCGTAGGCTTATGGCGCTTTGCGCTCTCGTTGATGTTCGTGTAAGTTGCGCCATCGTAGTCGCCAATCGCCGTTACCAGCGGGCCACCCGGAATGCTCACGATATCGAGCGGAACAGTCTCCTCGATGCCACGGGACTGGAACTTCCACACGGGGACCTTCGCAGTGATGTCGTCCGTCATGAATATGCCATTACCGCTCGTAACCCAGGCCTGCTTGTTGTTGAACGGATTGATTTCGAGCGAGCCCGCCCAATGGATTGCGTTGCCCGGAATCCAGTCCGTGCCGTTCGCGTCGATGTTGATGCCATCGCCGTAATGCTGGCCGTGAACCCACGTCTTGCCACCATCCGTCGTCGTGTAGATGCGGTCGCCGTAGTTGTCGCGTTCGTTGCCTTCGGCATCCTTCGCGAGGTGACGGCCGGTGTACTTGCCCAGCGTCGAAATCACGATGTGGTTCTTGTCCTTCGGGTCAATCGCGACACCGCCATAGGAACTCTTGTCCTTCTCGTAGGTGGTGGGGCTCTGCTCGTGCGTCACCGAATCGCTCGGGGTGAGATCGGTCCAGGTGCCACCCGCGATGTTGTACTTGTAGAAGGCTCCGCTGTTAATGCTATGCGGGCCCGGGCCGTCGGCAAAAGTGATGAACATGTCGCCATCGACAATCTTCGCGCGGTGGGGCATCAGGCCGGTAGGTACTCCCGAAACGGTCTTCCACGTGGCACCGCCATCGTTACTCACCTGCAGGTTGTCCTTCGTGTCAGAAATACCGATGTAGATAGTCTTGGTCGAGCCGTCGGCGTTCTTGCCCTGCGCCTCGTCGAACATCACGAAGCTGATTCCGTTCACGTTGGTGAGGCTGTTCCCTTCGGCATTGGAAAGCGCGACCTTGTAGGCGCTCGTCCACGTCTTGCCGTAGTCGGTACTCTTGTAGAGGCCCTTCGTGCGGCTCCCGCAGAAGATGATGTTCGGCTTGTTCGGGTCCACCGCGAGCTTTTCGCCGGTCTGGCGTCCCATACCGTTGCCGTGGGCGAGCATTTCCACGTAACTCGTATCCCAGGTGGCACCGAAGTCTTCGCTCCGGAGCACGGCGGTACGGCCCTGGCTAAAGTATCCCGTACCCGCGAGCACGTAGATGCGCTTCGGGTCCGTCGGGTCGAGCGCGAACGCCTCGGTACCGTAGAGTCCCTTGTCGTTCTCCGAGATCCAGTCCATCAGCGGGATCCACCTCTTGTTCTCGAAATCGAAGCGGTAGATGCCGCCCACGTCGGTACGCGCATAGAGCACATTTTCGGCCTTCGGGTGGAAAATCACCGCCGACACGAAGCCGCCGCCATCAAAGCGGACGTTGCCCCAGTTGTAGTTTTCGGCCTGCGAGAGGCCCGCACCCGCCGCGACCAGCGCGGCACCCAGCATCAATTTTTTGAACATATTCTTACCAAACATAAAGGTACAATACCCCCATACACCGGATATGAAAATATATTATCGGATTGCGATTCGCCCCGAAATGCTGCCAGGCCGCCCCAAAAGCGTTTATGCAAACACAACAAGGCAAAAATCGCCCCAAATTTCCAGAATCCCTTTACAAAACGTCCTTTTTTTTTAAATTTGGAACACTCGCGGGAGTAGCTCAGTTGGTAGAGCGCGACCTTCCCAAGGTCGATGTCGAGGGTTCGATCCCCTTTTCCCGCTCTAGAAGAACCCTCAAAAAGGGTTCTTTTTTTCTATCATTGTCGCATGCATTTCCGCAAATTCATTCCCGGGACCCTGTTCATCGCGCTCACGCTCTGCGCGACAACAGCCTTGCACGCCGAGGAGGAAAAATCCCTGTGGCAGAGGTTCGTTGACTGGTTCAAGCCCGCCCCCGCACTCGAGGGCGAAGGCCCGCTCTATGACGAACTCCGCGAACTCGATGTCAAAATCGACCGCATCGAAGGGCGCTATTCTAGGGAGCGCCGCCCAGGCAACAAGACCCGTCTGAAAAAGGAAATGGAAGACCTCAAGACAAAGCGCGAAATGCTGGTCAAAAAAATCCTCGAAGAAGAAAAGGCCAAGAAGAACCAGCCGGCAGTCGCCGCGCCCGCAAGTTCTTCTGCGAAGCAGGTCCCTGCAAGTAGCGCAACAACGCCAGCAAGTTCCGCAACCGTCGCCGACACCAGCAAGCCCGCAGCCAAAACAACAGCAGCTGTCTGCACGCCCGACACTGTATTTGTGCGTGATACCGTCGTCGTTCATGACACGTTGTACGTGATTGTTGCAGGCAAACCCGGCGAAAATGCTGCTCCCGCACAAACAAACGCGCAGCCAGCCGACTCCGCCACAGCGCCACAAGCCGATCAGACTTCCAAGTAGTAATCGGGAACTATCCCAAGAGCGCGTTCATCCGCCTTCAGTTCCGCTGCAGGTTCGTTCCTGCCGACAATCAGCGCGCTGTCAATACCCGCATAGCGCGCACCCATCACGTCGGTCCCGAGCGTATCGCCCACCATAAGAATGCGTGAACTCGCCGGCAGGCTAGCCTTTACTTTGTTAAAAATCGCAGAAAACGGCTTCCCGAAATAATGAACGTTGTCGCAACCCGATTCACGACGCAGGCGTTCGGCCAACGCACCCGAAACAGGTGAACGCGAGCCATCAATTTTAGGCGCCCACGCATCCGAGTTCAGCACTAACAGAATGCTCCCTGGTCGACGCAAAATTTCCACTGCATGTTCGAACATCGATTCGTCTGCGGTCGCCGAAGAAACCGCTACCACTGGGCTTCCGGGATTTTCGACGGCGGAAACTCCGAACGATTCCAACACAGCCACACCCGAAGGACGGCCAATATAGTACAATTCGCGGATGGCGTTCCCCGTGCGCGAACATTCATCGAAGAATGTCGCCGCAAGGCTTCCCGAAGAAATGGTTTCTCCTGCAGTAAAGTCAAATCCGCGAGCATCGGCCTCGGCTGCCAGTACGCTTTCGATATTCGACGCCGCATTCGTCACAAGCCTAAGGTGCTTGCCTGCCTTGCGCAGCATGGAGAACCATTCCAGAGCGCCCTCATAGACAAACGACCCGCGGTTATAGAGCGTACCATAGCCGTCAAAGCAGAAGGCATCGTACTTATCTAACAAGTCACTAAGCCGCACACTGCGCGGCTCTTTTCCGCAACAATCAAAAGAAGACAACCCAAGGTTCCACCCCGGATCGATTACATTCCTGTACCGCTTGTAAATATCCAGTTCCAGCGCGTCCATGCAATCAACGGCGGGTCACGCCAAACACGCGAGAAACGGAACTAGCATCGACATCGCTCCTGTAAACGATCCTGCCGTTGTATTCAATCGTAGCAAAGACGTTTGCGATATAGGCACCGGTCGAAACACGGCGACGGTGCGCATCCAACAGGTTCCAGCGGAGCGTAAGCTTTGTCGGGGTCGTCTCGAAGCGGGAATCATCCCCCATCACCACAGAACTAGACCCGGCAACATAGGCGCCGAGGTTCGTATAAATTCTCACGTTGTAGGTAATCTTGAGTTTCGAAGGATCAATCGGTTCCTGCGATTCAAGTCCTTCCGCATTACGCAAAGCGTTCTCGAAATCGGAACCGAGAATTTCCATCGTCATGTCCCAAGTTTTCTCAATCTCTTCCTCAGGTTCGTCCATCGGGCGAAACAGTAACTGGAACACCGGAGCGTCGTTCGAAGATGCGGTACCATCGTCCTCGATTAGGTTCGAGGTCTTCAAGTCAAACGGGAAGAATCCCTTCACCTCGACAAAGCCTCCACCACTGGGAACAGCGTTGCCCGACGTATCCTTTAGGCAGCCCTCGGTTATTCGCAGGGAATCACCCGGCGAAAGCCTCTTCTCGAGAGCCAAGTCTTCATCGAACAGGAACAGCGCGCGCGAAGCGAGCATCGACCATTCTACAGAAGACGCCGGAAGGAATCTCACCGTAGAATCCTTCGCTTTCTTGAATTCCAAAATGGCGTCACACCAATCGACGGTCTCCGTCCATTCCGTAAAGTTGACTCGCAGGGAGTCCACTCGGCGGCCACGATAACTCTTGATATGGGCATCCAGTATCGCAGGAGCCATACCGTCTCGCATGTTGACATGGAAAACCGTGCTATCGGTCAAGTAGAGATTCAGCGTCCCGTAACTGCCCACCGGCATGTAGATAGAAGATGGAGTCGTCAAGTTCTCGAATGCATTCTGGTCCAAATCAACCAGCACCTGCCGTACGCTCGCGGAATCCACTCGCATCTTCGAGGCGGGCACCATATAGCGCGTAACAAGACCCGTAGAATCGATCCAGGTATAGTCCAGGCTATCGATCATCTCCTTGATGTATTCATCGGAAATCGCACCGAGGAAACGCAGAACAATCCGGTCCATCCGGCCATCGCCGTCCATGTCACGGAAAAAATTCTGCTTGGAACTCGGCGGAATCGGGCTCTGGATAAATGCAGCGAAAGCCCCGCTACAAAGCAGGGTAACCGCAAGACATATTTCCAAGACCTTACGCATCACTCCTTAATATACCATAATCTCGCCCTTCGACGGGTATCACGAGTTGCATTTTTGACAATGTTTTGATGTATTTCTTGAAAACTGCCTTAAAATCCTCCCCTAAAACCTCTTCGTCGTCGTTATCAAGGTTATAGGCGGTGTAACTTCCGTCGGCAAAAATGCTTATACAGCAGTCCCAGGTGATGTCGCCTTCCTCTTCTTCCTGGTCGTCATCGCGGTCCTGGCTTTCGAGCATGAGCATCGGGCGCGGTGCGGGGATAGCCTCCGCGTGACCATTTTCATAGACAAAGTAATTGCGGCTGACGAGTTCGTGTTCCAGCGCCATCGTGCTCGGCACACGCTCGAACTCGCCACGCAGGCGACGGATGTTTCCGAGGTCATCCTCGTACGGGTCCTCGAAATCCTTCGGGAGCACAATCTGGTAGTAGTCGAACTGTTTGCCGCTCGCGGCATAGGTATCCTTCCATGCCTGTGGCGGTTCGGGGCGCATCGTCAAGAAGTCCTCGAAGGAATCGAGAATGTCCTGCAGGCGGGACTCCCAGCCCTCGCCCCTCTGGGCCTCAATGAGTTGCATCAAGTTGCCCAGGCGTTCTTCGCCCGGAATGGAGGAAAGTTCCTCGCCCGGCACGCCGCTCATATCAAAATCGCTCATACTACCATTCCTCCACGCTCTTTACGGTCAGGCTCATCGCGATGTCCTTCTCGTAGTACGCGGGTTCGTTTATAAAGATGGGCCAAACGCTCTCGCGACCGTCCGCCTCGCCTTCGTACAAAATATCCTTACCGTCGAAGGTGCGGAACACCTTGTCGCCTTTCTTAAGTTCGCTAAAGTCACGCCCCAGCAAGTCCGGATGGATCATCGCCTCGATGGGGGCTCCGGCCCACGATTTCGGATAACCGAGATCGCGCAACTGCGTGTAGACTTCCACCTGGATGGGGGCACGCTTCTGCAATTCCCCGCGGTTCCATTCGTCAGCAAGTTCCAGGTAGCGCTTCACCAGCTTTTCAGCCTGTTCAAACAGTCGGGCATCCAGCGTGCCATGCTGCTGCGGGCCAATTTCAATACACACATCTGCCTTCGCGACGGTGCCAAAGTAGGGCGACGCACTGCGTTCTTCCGGCTGGTAGTAAATCCAGGCGTCATCGAATTCCTGCGTCAAGACGGCGGAAGCCTTCATCGTAAACGGGTCTCGAGCCGAAAGGATCAGGCAAAGCCCCATGTTCGAGCCTGTATTGTGCACATCGAGCAGCAGGTCGGTCTTCGTGCCGCCCCCCTTCGGGCCGTAAATGCGGTTCAGTTCGCGCGCACGCCTAAACTCGTACTGTTGCGGTTCAGAGGACGCGTCAAGACAAACCTGCGAAAAGGAACGATTCAAATCAAAGTCGCGGTAACGCCGGTTGAGCCGCATGGCCTCCAGGTTCGCAAGCACCAGCGCAACTTCGGCGCTGGGGCAGCACGTGCCGTAGCATTCGGGGCACGCCATCCACTTCTCGACCAAGCGAACACCCGTCCGCTCGTTCCCGTGCGTCCCGCCAGCAACGACAATTTTGTGTATTAAACTCATGTAATATATTATAGCAATTTCTACATTTGCGCGCATGAACCTGGACCACTGCCGCCGCCTATCCATCGCGCCGATGCTTGACTGCACCGACCGCCACGAGCGTTACTTTCTGCGCCTGATTTCGCGGAACATTCTGCTCTACAGCGAGATGGTCGTCGCCAACGCGGTGCTCCACACAAAACCGGAACAGTTCCTCGGGCACGAGCCCTTCGAGTACCCTGCAGTATTGCAGCTCGGGGGTAGCAACCCCGCAGACCTAGCGCATGCATCCAAGCTCGTAGAAGCAGCAGGTTTCCAGGAAGTGAACCTGAACTGCGGATGCCCTTCGGACCGCGTGCAGAACGGGAACTTCGGTGCATGCCTCATGAAGGATAAAAACCTCGTGGCCGACTGCTTCAAGGCCATGCAGGATGCCGTAAGCATTCCCGTCTCCATCAAGTGCCGCATCGGGGTCGACGAGTTCGACAGTTGGGAATTCTTTACCGATTTTGTACAAACTATCAGCAATGCCGGCTGCAAGATTTTCATTGTCCACGCGCGCAAGGCCTGGCTCCAGGGACTCAGCCCCAAGGAGAACCGCGAAGTCCCGCCGCTGCACTACAACTTCGTGCACCGCCTGAAGGCGGAGATGCCGGACCTGAACATCAGCATCAACGGCGGCATCAAGACGCTCGACCAGGTGGAAGAGCAACTGCAGGACCTGGACGGCGTGATGGTCGGGCGCGAAGCGTACGAGAACCCGTGGTTCCTGCGCGATGCCGACGAAAGAATTTTCAATGACCCGCGTCCCGAGAGCGATAGCCCCGCAGATATCATTGCTGGCAAGGCGCGGCCCGCCACCCGCAAGGCATTGCTCGAGGCCTACCTCCCCTACGTGGAGAAACAGACTGCCGAAGGCTGCCCCGCGACAATCCTCGTCCGCCACCTGTACGGGCTATTCACCGGACTCCCCGGTGCCCGCAAGTATCGCCAGATGCTCAGCAACAACGCCCCGCGCGCTACACAGTTCGGCGGGGCCGCGGCTCTCATCCGGAGCGCGATGGAACTGGTTCGAGAGGCGTAATTTCGCAAAAAAAAGCGCAGGTTCGACCTGCATCGCCCGTCCGGGATAAAAAACGCACTTTTCGCCCGAATCCCTTGACAAAACGCGCGAAATTTGCTCTATTTGGGGGCACATTTTTAAGTTTAACCTTTAACGGAGATACAACCATGCCTTGCGGAAAGAAAAGAAAGCGCAGGAAGATTGCGACCCACAAGCGTAAAAAGCGCCGTCGTCGTGACCGTCACAAAAAGAAACTTCGCTAATATCCGTTAGCATCTTCTTGTGATTTCCAAAAGACGGAGTGAAAAACTCCGTTTTTTAGTTTTTTTTGTTTTTAGGGCTTGCCCAAAGGATTCAAAAATGATCGATCGCAACAAGCATTTCCTCCGCCTCATGGACTGGAGCGAAGAAAAGATCCTCGAAACCGTCGAAATTGCCTCGCGCCTCAAGAAAGAGGTCCATGCCGGCAAGGTTTCTGACCGTCTGCACGGCCAGAACATCGCCATGTTCTTCGAGAAACCCTCGCTGCGAACCATCACCACATTCCAGGTGGGCATGAACCAGCTTGGCGGCCACGCCGTGCTGCTCGCCCCGGATTCCATCGGTCTCGGCAAGCGCGAAAGCGTGAAGGATGTCGCCCGCTGCCTCAGCCGCTGGGTGAACGCCATCGTGGTCCGCTGCTTCAAGCAGCAGCTCGTGGAAGAACTCGCCGAATTTGGTAGCGTCCCCGTAGTGAACGCCCTAACCGACGACTGCCACCCCTGCCAGGCCATCGCCTTTGCCCAGATGATTTCCGAAAACCTCGGCGGTTTCAAGAACGCCGACGGCAAGCCGAAGACTGTCGCCTTCATCGGTGACGGCAACAACGTGGCAAACTCCTTCCTCGCCCTCGCCTCCAAGGTGGGCATGAACTTCACGCTCGCCTGCCCCAAGGGTTTCGAGCAGCCGAAGAACGTGGTGGAAGAAGCCGCCGCCGGCCTCAAGAAGCACGGCTGCCAGTACCGCGTGTTCAACGACCCGAAGGAAGCCGTCAAGGACGCCGACATCCTCTATAGCGACGTCTGGGTGAGCATGGGCCAGGAAGGCGAAAAGGCCGAAAAGCAGAGCCACTTCCTCCCGTTCCAGATCAACGACGAACTCCTGAAGCTTGCTCCGGCGCACTGCAAGGTGAGCCACTGCCTGCCCGCACACCGCGGCGAAGAAATCACGGACTCCGTGATGGACAACCTCGACGTGAACATGAGCTTCGAAGAAGCCGAGAATAGGCTTCACGCGCATAAGGCAGTTCTCTGGCAGGTAATGACTCCGTTTAACGCCTAAATCGCGACACACAAAAAATTAAAAATCCCGCCGTTTTTTCCGGCGGGATTTTTTTATTGGAGATCCCCGCCTTCGCGGGGATGACACTCTATACTAATACGTACCCAACAGAGAACGGACCTTTTCCATCATCGCCTTCGACTTCACGCGGGCCTTCTCCTTGCCGTACGCGAGAATCTTGTCGATTTCCTCGGTGTGGTCGAGCAGGTAGAAGTACTTCTCACGGGCTGGGCCCAAGTGTTCCTCGAGAACATTCTGGAGTTCCTGCTTCGCGTGGCCCCAGCCCATACCGCCGGCGCGGTAGCGAGCGGCGAGTGCCTCGGTCTGTTCCGGCGTGGCAAAAAGTTTGTACAGTTTGAACACGTTGCAAGTGTCGGGGTCCTTCGGTTCCTCGATGCCCTGGGAGTTCGTAACAATCTTGCCGATCTTCTTCTTGAGGGCCTTGCTCTCGAGGAAGATGTCGATAACGTTGTCGTAGGACTTGCTCATCTTGCGGCCGTCAAGACCAGGGATGATACCCGTCGTTTCCTGGAACACCGGTTCCGGAATCGTGAAGACGTCTTCGCCGAAGTGCTTATTGAACTTGATGGCGATGTCACGTGCGAATTCCACATGCTGCTTCTGGTCCTTGCCCACGGGCACGATGTCGGCGCTGAACATCAAGATGTCGGCGTCCATCAGGCACGGGTAGCAGTAGAGGCCCATGTTCACGTTCGCATCCGGGTCTTCGCCGGCAGCTTCGTTCTTAGCCACTTTGTCCTTGTAGGCGTGGGCGCGATTCATGAATCCCTTCGGCGTAAAGCAGCTGAGGGCCCAGCTGAGTTCGAAAATCTCGGGGATGTCGCTCTGCTTGTAGAACAGGCCTTCTTCGGGGTTCAAACCGAGAGCAAGCCAGGTCGCCGCAATCTTGTAGATGTTCGCACGCATCTCGGCACCATTCTGAACAGTGGTGAGAGCATGGTAGTCGGCGATGAAGTAGACCGTATCGTAGGTCTTGGAAAGTTCGAGAGCGGGGCGAATTGCACCGAGGTAGTTACCCAGGTGAGGAGTACCGGTGGGCTTGATGCCCGTAAGGGAAATTTTTTTCATGGGCGCAAATATAGAAAACAGAATGATTTGTCCACAGTTCGATGCCCACCTCGTCTGTTATTTATTTAAATTTAGCGAAAATGATGCAAAACGAGAATTACATCCTGGTCGACAGCGAAGAATCCCTGGCAGGGCTTCTGGCAGACCTTGAACTCTATGAGATGGCCGCCGTGGACACGGAAGCCGATTCCATGCACCATTACCAAGCCCGGCTCTGCCTCATCCAGATTACCATCGGAGAGCACCACTATATTGTAGACCCGCTCTGTTCCGTCGACATTTCCCCGATTTTCGCAACAAAGGCCATGCAGACCGTGTTTTTCCACGGAGCCGACTACGACCTGCGGCTCCTGTGGCAGGCCTATGGCTACTCTCCCAAGAAAATTTTCGACACCATGCTTGCTGCAAAGTTTCTCGGGGCTCAGCATCTCGGCCTTGCCGACCTGGTTCGCGAGAATTTCGGTGACGAACTCAAGAAAGAGAACCAACGCGCCGACTGGACAATCCGTCCGCTTCCGCTAGAGATGTGTGAGTACGCCATTCACGATACGTTCTACCTGCACGAACTATGCGCCATCCTTTCGGAAAAACTCCTCGCGGCCGGCCGCATGGACTGGCTCATGGAACAATGCCAGGCCCTGATCGAGCATGCCAGGATGCCCAGCGAAAAAACGCGCGAGCACTGGCGCCTTACAGGCTCAAGCCTTTTCAGCCCCTGCGGGCTCAACATCTTAAAGCACCTGTGGGAATGGCGTGAAAAGCAGGCCGAACTCATGGACAGGCCTCCCTACAAGGTCATGCCTGCAGAACTCATGCTCGCCATCGTGCGCTCGGCACAGGCACATTTCCCCGACGTGAAGGTGGAACACCTTCCCAAGCTCCCGAGGAATTTCAGGGAAGAACGGCTAGACTCATTCAAGGAAATGCTACAGACCGCCATTTCTACGCCGGAAAGCGAATGGCCAGAACGCTTGCCGAAGGCCCCGCCTCCGCCTGTGGTCCCCCATTCCGAACTGCTCGCCGCCCTCAAGTTCTGGCGTGACGAAGAAGCCGAAAAGGAACATCTCGACCCATCGCTCCTTGCAAACAGGGCCCAGCTCATCTGGCTTGCCGCACCTGGATGCATGGCTTGGGAAGAGCGTTACGCCGAAGCCCACCTAATGAACTGGCAAAAGAATATCTGGAACCGAATCCTCCGCGAAAAACTCCCCACGGCAAAGCGAATCGGCGAGGACTAGCCCATGAGCTTGATACCGGCAATTGCCATCTGCATCCTGGTCATGCTTGTTTTCGGGAGTAGTCCCATTGTGGAACTTGTCCTCAAGAAGCGTCGCGAAAAGAGGGGCGAAGACGTCATCAGGGACCCCTGGACCGAGATCCACGAAATTCCCGGTTACAGGGACGCGCGCAACATCGCGGCATTCTACCCCGTGAAGGGCGAACCCAATATCAAGCCTATCATCCAGGAACTTGCCATAGAGGGCCGACTTCTGCTTCCGCGTTGCGAAGGCGATGGCATCATGAACTTCTACAAGGTGAGCAGCCTGCGCAAGGACTTGGTCAAGGGACATTTCGGCATCATGGAGCCACGCGAAGGCTTCGAGAAATTCGAAGGCGAGATTCCCGTGTTCCTCGTTCCCGGAGTCAAATTCAACTGGGACGGTTGCCGCGTCGGCCACGGAAAGGGATACTACGACAGGTTCCTTTCCAAGTACCCCAAGGCATACAAGGCAGGCATCGCCACGCCGGCACAGATTTCAAAGGAACCGCTAGCACAGAAGGAAACCGACATCAGAATGGATGTCATCATCGCCTGCAAGGAACTGTACTAGAGGCTGACAAAAGCACTTAACACAAGGAAAAAACGGAGTTATTCAATGGCTTTCAATAATGACGGCAACCGTCGCGGTTTCAGTAGTGACCGCAGGCAAGGGTTCGGGCACGAACGTCGGTTCGAGAACCGTTTTGAAAAGAGGTTCGACAACAGGGGCGAAAGGAAATTCGAGAACAGGCGCCCCTCCCCGGACAACGTGATTACTGCAATGGGTGACGCGGATTCGCAACCGCAGGTCGCCGTCGGAGGCATTAAGGAAGTCACTGAACTTTTGACCAAGGAACCGCTGAAGGTCCACCGCGTGCTGTTCATGCACCAGTCGGGCAACCCGAAGCTCTACGAACTGCAGAAACTCGCCAAGCGCTCGCACGTGCACGTGCAGCAGGTCGACTCGAAAATTCTCGACAGCTACGCCCGCCCGAACCAGGGTGTCGTCGCGCTGATGAACGAGAAGGAACTCCTGAACTGGATGGACGTGCGCGAAGAACTCTTTGCAGCGAAAGAGAAGGGCGAAAAGAAACTTATCGCCGTCGCAACAAATATCGAAGACCCGCGCAATCTGGGCGCCTGCATCCGCAGCTGCCTCGCCCTGGGCGTCGACCTGTTCCTGATTCCCGCGAAGGGAATGTGCGGGATTACCCCGAGCGTAGCCCGCACCTCTGCCGGCGCCCTCGAAAAGATGCGCGTATGCAGGCCCGATAACCTCGAGGCCGCCGTCGGTGAACTCAAGATGGCCGGCTACCAGATTCTCGGGCTTGACGCCGACACCGAAACGAACCTCGCCGACTTCAAGTTCGCCGACCAGGCCGTAATCGCTGTCGGCGGCGAAGACGTAGGCCTTCCGCCGTTCATCAAGAAGCAGTGCGACGCGGTGCTGCGCATCCCGATGATGCCCGAAGCGCACTCCTACAACGCATCTGTAGCCCTTTCCCTCGGACTTTACGAATTTGCAAGGCTTCGCATCAAGACGCCCTAGACAGGAAGCGCCCGATAAAATTATCTTGAAACCATAAACAGAACAGAGGTCTCTTATGGAAAGCGCAAGAAAAGTCATCAACACATTCCTCAAGACGAAGTACAATCCGAACGACCTGAAGAGCGAACTCTACAAGGCAGGCGAAGCCGCCAAGGAAGAGGGATGGACCTTCATGGACGCGAGCTTCCAGCTGGGCGGAAAGGCCCGCGACGAAGGTCTCTCTCCGGACGAAGTCGAACAGGTCTTGCGCAGGGCTTTCTCCTCGGAAAAGCGTTCCAGCGAACGTGAAGAAGTCCACCAAGAGGCTCCCGCCGCCGCTCCCGCAGGACAGGCACCGGTCGTAGAATCCATGCCGAAGTCAACAATCATCTCGCCCCTCCCTACGGGCATGATTTCGATGGAACAGATGCTTGCTCTTGGCCTCGACACGCAGTCGATGGAACTCCTGCAAAACTTCAAGATTGACCCCGAAGCCCTTTCCATTCCTTGGCCCGCTGCCGACTGGAGAAAAGACCTCGCGAAACTCCTTGAAGTGGCCTTCGAAAAAGACGAAACCATCGAGTTCAAGATTTCGGACACGCCCACGGCGACCGCCGAACTCGTTTCGAATATCGTCGACCGCGACGATGCCATCAAGAAAATCATGAAGAGCCTAGACTGCCAGGACGGCGCCCTCATCTGCGTAAACGCGACAAAGGGCGGAACGGATGCGACCGACGAAAGTTGGCGTTACCGCTATGCCGTCATTGACAACCCGAAGATGTCCCTGGCCAAGCAGCTTGCTTACTACAAGGCTTTGAACCTCCCGTGCGCAGCCCTCGTGAATACGGGCGCGAACTCGGTGCAGGCCTGGGTAAAGATCGGTGCAGTTGACCGCGAGGAATACGACGAGCGCATTGAATTCCTATTCAAGACTCTCGATTCCCAAGGGTTCAAGATCGATTCCGCAAACAAGAGCCCCAGTTTCATGGCTCGCATGCCGGGCGTGCTGCGTGGCGGCAAGCAGCAGTACCTCATCGGCACCGAGCAGGGCGCGAAGAACTTCAAGGAATGGAAGGAATGGGTCGAGTACTCCCTCGACGGCAAGCCGCTAATCGAACTTGCCAGTGACAGCGAGGAACCGCCAAAAAAAGATGCGAGCATCATCGAGAACATGCTGCGCGCAGGCGAATTCTTCCTGTTCCAGGCCCCCCCCAAGAGCGGAAAGTCGCTCGCCCTCATGGACATGGCTCTTTCCATTTGCTACGGCGAAGACTGGTTCGGCAACGCGACCTCCTCGAACGACGTGCTGTTCATCAACTTCGAACTCACGAAGTCCGTATTCCTGAACCGTCTCCACCTGCTCGGCAACAAGCGCGGGCTCAACGCGAGTACGCCAAAGTTCGGTTTCTTGAACCTGCGCGGTACGGCGCTCTCCCCGCTCGAGACAGCGCAGCTTATCGCGAAACGTATCGAGGGTGCCAAGAAACTCGAGAATCACGACTACCGCGTAGTGGTCATCGACCCGATATCCGCCGTACTCCACAACCCGAAGTCCATGCGACTCACCGGATCCCCGCACCAGATTCTGATGCAGATGATCGACACGATTATCGCGCTTACGGGCTGTGCCGTCGTTACCGCATGCAACAACGACGAATACCCCTACCTCCAGTCCCGCGCCGACAGCGTCATTTCGCTCTCGCCGGTGGAAGGCGCCCTGAACCTGTTCCAGATAAACGGGTCTTTCCGCGAATTTCCGAAAATGCTTGCCAGGGAATGCTCCTGGATCTACCCGCGCTTCCTCGTGTAGCAAGCACCACAAGAGTAAAATCAGATGTTCAAGAACACAAGAAAGAAAGCAACAGCCGGCCACGCCCCGAAGAAGCTGGTCGCCGGCAGATTCCATGCGTCTTCGCGCAAGGCCTTACCCGAACAGAAACCTGCACAGGCAAAATCCGCCCCCGTAAAAACAAGGGTCGCCAGTTTCGAAGACCTGAAGCAGCAGCTTACCGCATGGGCAACGAACGAACGCATTCCCGGCAAGATCCAGGCATGGTTCACACGCGACGCCATCGCTGACCACAGCGACTGGCGCATCATAAACAAACTTGTAGGCGGGCACGAGACACTCGTACTCGACGCCCCCGCAAAGGGAATGGAAGTTCCCGAGACCGTGCAGGGAATTTTCGACCAGTTGCACAAGGAACACCTCCGTACCATCAAGAAGGCGCTCCGCCAAATCTGGTTCCGCGCAACCGGCGACGGAAGGTACGCACTCCTCATACAGGCGAACGTACACGGCAAGAACTCCGGCCACGAAGTCAAGACCCTCGTGGAATTCGTACAGCACACTTACCCGCAGGTTATCAGCTGCCACCAGATCCAGTGCACGCCCAACCACATTTTCGACCCTGCCGCACAGCTCAAGATGCGCATCGACCTGCGCAATGTTTTTGGCAGCGCTTTCATGCCCATCGCAAATACGGGTTTCTCGACACATGTGCTCGACTGGTCGCCGAGAATCAAGGACGCCTGGCTAGAACTGCCCGAGCGCATCCGCGACGCCATCCATCCAGCCGCAGGCGACAAGTTCTTCGAATTTTACTGCGGGCCAAGCTTTGTGGCATCGAGCCTCGCGCAGGATTTCGATCAGGTCGATACCCTCGACTGCCGCGAGACCGCCATGGAATCCACAAAGATGAATTCCCGCAATCTCGCCGGCGGTTCGCTCAAGTTCCACCGCGGGCACCTCGAAGCGCCTTTCCTCGAGAAATTCTTCTCCCGCAAGGAGAACGAAGGCCGCTGGACATTCTACCTGAATGTCCCGGCAGAAGAACCCCTGAACGCAGAGCAAATCCAGGCAATAGCGGCCTCGCGCCCCGAACGCATCCTGCTGCAGGCCGGCGACCTCGAATCCGCAGCGAAATACGTCAAGCGGTTCCGCGCCGAAGGCTACATGCTCCGCAAGAACATACCCCTGTACCTCGAGCCCGGCACCGGGAAATTTGACCTCCTGATGCTCTTCGTGCCCGACAGGGCCGGACTCCTGGGCGGATTTGCGGCAAGAAACAGCAAAAACCGCAAGGTTGAACGTCCAAGAGAACAGGTTTTCGGCAAAAAACAGGGCGATATCCCGCATTTCGTGCAAAAAAAGTAGCCACCCCGCAAAAGAAAAGATTAAATTATAAGCAGTTAACTCGTTTTCATTCAAAGGGTTACAAGGTTCTGTATGAAGTTTTTCAAGTGTGCGACCATCACCCTCGGTCTGTCGGCCCTAATTGCTTCCGCCTACGTGGTCAAGGAAGGCGATACCCTCTGGGACCTGAGCGACGAATACCTGCACGACCCGTTTGCCTGGCCCGACCTCTGGGAAAACAACAGGCACATCCAGGACCCGCACTGGATTTACCCAGGCGACTCCATCTACCTCGGCGACTCCGTCCGTGACGAGCCCGTGATGGTGATTCCCGCCGACAAGAAGAAATACCCCTGCAAGGCTGCGGTAGCCGATTCGAACCTGCCCAAGGGCAATGGATACACGGTGAGCAACGCCGGCTGCGACGAGAACGACGAACGCAACGGCGAATTCGAGAACATGCTCGGCAACCTCCGCGACAAGGACAAAAAGCAGAAGAAGAAACGCCAGGAAGAAGATTCCTACTACTACAAGAAGCGTCCCGCACCGAAGATTTTCAACGGTTACTACCAGATTCTCGCTCCCGAAATCTACACTTTGGATTCCCTGAAGAACGATTCCAGTTTCGTCTCCGTCCGTTCGGGCGAAAAGAAGGAACCCATCCTCCACATTCCCGAAATGGAAATCGTCGTAGGTATCGGCAAGAAGACCCACCCCAACCTCAAGAAGGGTGATCTCGTCGAGATTCTTGACGCAAAGAAAATCGAGGTTCCCGCAAACCACGGGCGCACCTTCGACAAGTTCGCGCTCCTCAAGCTTTCGGGTGTAGCCAAAATTACCGCCATCGGCGATACGCTTTCCCGCGCGATGATCATGCAGAGTTTCCGCGAAATCAAAATCAATCAGTCCAAGTGCCGCCTAAAGCACCCGCTTGAACCGATTAACGTAAGCGGCTACGAGAACGTTCCCGAATCGAACATCGACTCGATGGCGCAGATCCGTTACGCAATGGACCCGATGCTCATTATCGGAAGCTATTCCTACGTGCTCATCGGTAAGGGCTCCGACCAAGGCTACAACACCGGCGACGCCGTCGCCATCTGGGAAGAAGACAAATCCGACGCCTCGATTCCCCCGCGCCTGCTCGGCCGCGGAATCATCGCCCGCGCCGCCCAGAACGAAGCAGCGGTCCTAGTCCGCGAAGCTTATTCCAACAACCGCCGTATCGAAACCGGTCATAGAGTTTCCGTTACCCACAAGGCTAGTATCGTCAAGTGACCAAAGCGCTACTCATCACAACCGGACTCGCCCTTTCGCTGGTGATGCTGCTCATGGCAAGCAGCGTCCTCGTGTTGTTGTTTCCAAGTATTTCGGCTAGTCTCCCCCTATAAGAAGGGGTGACGATGCGTTTTTCGAAAGGAAACCTGATTCTCATCCTCGTATTCGTAGGCGGCATCATCATGCCTACGGCAATCCTTTCGTTTCTCGGCTTCCGCAACATCCAGAACGAGATGTTCCTAGCCCAGAAGAACTTCGACGAGAACCAGGCAGCATTCCAAAAGGACATCGAAGACGCCATCAACAAGGAACAGGAAAAGATCTACCAAGAGACAAAGGCAGCCTCACTATTCCTGTACGAACAGCCGCGCAGCCTGCTCGAATTCGGCAATGCGGCATCGTTCAAGGATGTCGCCGGCATCGAGGCAATATTCCTGTACAACAACGAAAGCCTCGTCTACCCCGACATTTCTTCGAAGCATTTCTACAACACACACGACTTCTCTGCAATCGTAGCATCGCCGCTTGAACAGCGCCTGTTTGACGCAGAGCAGGACACGAGCCATAGCGAGAGCCTGCTGCCGAGACTCATGAAGAGTTCCTCGCTGTTTGAAACGCGAAACGAGCAGGTGCTGAACATTCTCGGAATCGTACGCCTCTGCTACAGGAACAAGGACTACAATGAGGCCCTCAAGTGGCTGAAGGTTCTCGAGAGCCACCCACACCTGCAGGGCTACCTGCACGCGGACCTCACCCGTTCCGTAAACCTGCTGCATTTCGAAATCCTCGTCAAGCAAAAGAAACACGCCGAAGCCGAAGACTACAGCCTTTCTGTACTGAACCAGTTCCTACAGAGCGAAAGCATCGAGGACATCCCCTCGGCCAAGTTCTTCTTCGAGACTGCGTTCTCGCAAATCCTTTCGTTCGAAGACCTCTCACAAGAAAAGCGCGAATCGTTCTGGAACCTGCGAGCGAACTTCAACCGCCAGCTCGGGTACATGGAAATCCTTTCAAAATACCGCAAGAACTTCGAAGAGCTGCTGGACAACGATTTCACGACAAAGGAAGGCATCCTCTACCGCAACGACAATGGTATTACCTTGTTCAAAATGGGATACCCGCTCCTTTCGGGCAACCAGATTGTCATAGCGAAAATAGACGAGGAGGCCTACCGCACAAGGCTCCTCGAAAAAGTAAAGAACATATCGCAACGCTGGAAAAACGTTCCCTTCTCCATTGTAGACGAGCGCGATTCCATTCTCGCGGGGAGCATTCCCGACAGTTCGAGCGTACTCTCGCAATCTAGGCTTTCAGAAGCATTCGCCTGGGAATTTTCGCTCTACGAAAAAGACATCAGCGAAATCCGCCAGGAATCCCGCCAGCGCATGTACCTGATGTACGGTTTGCTTCTGTTCTCGCTCATCACCGTCATCTTCGGTTCTTTCTTCATGTTCCGTTTCATTGTACAGGAACGCAGGCTACTCGCCATGAAAGCGAACTTCCTCTCGAGTGTTTCGCACGAGCTCAAGACTCCGCTTACCTCCATCAAGATGTTTGCCGAAATGATGGCCCGCGGGCGCGTCGCCAAAGTCGAGAAGGTGCAGGAATATTCGGGACTTATCGGCAAGGAAGCGACAAGGCTCGAAAACCTCATCGGAGCCATCCTCAACTACACGCGCATGGAACACGGCACGGGAGCCTTCAAGTGGGAAAAACTCGACTTCTCGGTATGTGCGCGCAAGGTATTCGACGCCGTTGAAGACATCGGCGTGGAGAAGGGGCTGGAATTCCATACGCGTTTCGAGCCAGGCGCCTACGTGATGGGCGACTACACGGCCCTATACAGCCTTGCACAGAACCTTATCGAGAACGCCATCAAGTACACGAATGCTCCTGGCGAAATTACCATCAGCGTGTATACCGAAGAAGACCGAGCCGTATTTTCGGTGACGGATACGGGCGTTGGCATCGATTCTTCGGAACAAAAGAATATATTTAATGACTTCTACAGGGTCGGTGACGAAATGACCCGCAGCACAAAGGGTTCCGGACTTGGACTTGCCATAGTGAAGAGAGTTGCCGAGACACACAAGGCAACTATCTCACTTTCAAGCAAGCTCGGAAAGGGTTCAACATTTACGGTTAGATTCAAGAAGGTGGACTGATATGCAGCACAAAATACTCATCGTCGAAGACGAAGAAATCATCAGGCTTGGGCTCCAGGATAACTTCGAGCTTGAGAACTACATCGTCGAAACCGCCGCCGATGGCGACGAGGCCGTTGCAAAAGCGGACTCGTTCCTCCCTCACCTGGTCATCCTCGATCTGATGATTCCGAAGAAGAGCGGGTTCGAAGTCTGCCGCATCATCCGCAAGAAGCACCCGGAATGCTTCATCATCATGCTCACGGCAAAGACCGAAGAAACAAGCAAGGTGGCAGGCCTCGAGATGGGCGCCGACGACTACGTGACCAAACCGTTCTCTATCTTGGAACTGCTTGCCCGCGTGAAGGCGTTCCTCCGCCGCACAGAAGTCGCCGCACCACAAGAAAGTATTCCACAGACAAACGACGCCATCGACTTTGCCGACATCCATCTGGATTTCAAGAAGTACGAAGCGACGAAGGCAGGCGAACCCCTCGAGATGTCCGCCCGTGAATTCCAGATCCTCAAGTACTTCTGGCAGCACCGTGGCGAGGTCGTACTCCGCGAAGACCTACTCACCGACATCTGGGGATACACACCCGACAATATGCCTTCGACCCGAACCATCGATAACCACATCGTGAACCTCCGTAAAAAACTCGAAGACGACCAGACAAACCCAAAGATAATCGTATCTATCCGCGGCGCAGGCTACAAGTTCGACGCATAGGGAATCAAGAATGTTCATCAGGCATCAAAAGAAAACCGCGGCAGCCGCAACCTGGAAGGCGAAATCAGTCCTCGCCATCCTGTGCCTCTGTGGCGTTTTCGCGCATGCCGAAAAGATGAATTCCACAATTCAGGAAGCCATATACGAATTCGAGATGAAGGGAGAAGTCGCAAAGGCAACCCGCCTCCTCGAGAAAGTCTCTACACAGGGCGACCGCGAAGACAAGGAAAGGGCGTTCTTCTACCTGGGCAAGATTAAGGAACTAGCAGGCAACAAGGCTTCAGCAAACTTCTACTACCAGCAGAGCCTCACTTCGACAAAGGAAATCAACAAGGCCTACTGGCTATCGGAACGAGAAGCTGCAACGGGGAACACGAGCGAAGCCCTCATCAAGAAGAAGGTGGCCCTGCGCGCCCCCATCAAGAAGGTTTTCAAGGGCGAGCCCTCGTACATCCTGCTCAGCAACGGCAATGTCAAGAAGGTCCTAGCCGATACCATTGTCGACGTACACACGGGCATTCCCGGCAAGTCCGACTTTCTGAGCATTGACGGTTCGGGAATCTGGTTCCAGACCAGTGCCAAGGACAGCCTTTTCTACAAGCCGCATTACAGCAAGTCTCCCCTGAAAGCCTATGCCATTCCGGCAACGACCGAATTCTACGCGAGGGGCGACAACGCTATCGCGCAGAACGGGCATACGCTAACCCTCCTTGACAAAAAGGGAATCGTCGCACAGATTAACGAGACCTACAGTGGTTGCCACATCGAGGGCTACTACTCCACGACAGGCCACTACATTCTCAACTGCACCGACAACGCACTACATTTCGTATCGCACGTAGACGGGACAGAGACCTATACCATTTCTCAGTTCGACGCCATCCAGAAGGTCCTCATCGACGGGAACGACATCCTGCTCCTTTCGGGCAACTACCTTTTCTGCTACCAGCCGAAACTCCGTTCCAGCCCCCTCTGGAAAATGCAGTTCAGCAATGCTGAAGAAATCCTGCCGTTCAACAAGCGCATCGCCGTCCTGGAAGCCTCCGGCAGAATCACATTACTCGACAAGAGCATGGGTAGTGTCGTGAATATTATCCGGAGCGACGCCGTCGCCATGCACCCGCTTGCCCTGGGCACGCTCGGCCTGTTCTCCAACGAGGGCGACCTCATTGCAGTAGACACGCTGCTCATGCCCATCTGGCATTTCAATTTCGCGCGCCCCATCATGGCGCCACCCATCTACACCGAGAACGGTATCCACCTCATTTTCGATGACGCACACCTAGTGAGCATCGCCCCGCACTACTACGGCAAGCGAGCACTGCAGTCCGACCTGTTCGCTCTCAAGGCATCGGCCATGGCCGAAGCGGGTGCGTGGAACGAGATTTCCCCGCTACTCGACACGCTTCTCAGACTCGAGCCCGGCAACGCCGAGGCTTGGCTCTACAAGGCTCTCATGCTCGAATCTACCGGCGGTAGCGAAAAGGAACGCCAGAAGGCCTGGTCCGAAGCGGTAAGGCTTTCCATCAGCACGATGCGCTCGAGTAACAGCATTCTGAACCGGTACAGCAAGGCCATCGGCGCCAAGTTCGTAAGCCTGCTGTCCATCTCGCCCAAGACAATGTACCCGCAGTTCTTCGGCCACAAGAAGAACCTCTTCACTCTCGACCCCGCAGCAGAAAAGCTCATTTGCATCAATGCTGACAACGGCGAAATACGGTGGTCCAGAAACCTCCCCAAGATGACGGACAGCCCTGTCCTAAGCAACGACGAGAACACGCTCGCGCTCGCCTCCGGATTTGCGCTCAACATCTACGACCTAGACAAGGAAACCGACCCGCAAACCGTCCAGCTGCCGGGCAAGGCGTTCAATATCCAGCAGACGCCGTCATCCATCTACATCGCCACATGGAACGGGTTCCTTCTCAAGATTACCAAGTCCGAAAACAGGCTCGCCTGGTCACGCAAGATCTATTCATCGCCCTTCCTGTTCACCCCGCACGAATCCACCCTCTACGCGGCAAGCCTCGATGGCGAAATAAAGTATATCGTCGACAACTCCGGCCAGCCGATGGAATCCAGCCCCAAACTCCCGATGACCATATCGCATATCGTGCACGCGGATTCCACCGTAGCAATCGCTACCGAAAACAACCGTCTATATTTATATAGTGCTAGCGACATCTCGCGCGAGCCCACCCAGATTTTGATGGAATCCCCCATTGCATCGCTCCAGACAACAAAGGGCCACGACGGCAACAACATCCTGGTAGGGCTTGCGGACCAGAGCATCCTGCTCTACTCGGCCTCCGGAACCCCGCTTTGGAAGTTCCAGGGCAAGAACTCCATCTTCATGAAGCCCTTCATTTCGGGTTCGCTTGCATGGATCGACCAGGGTAGCGAAGTCATATCGCTTTCGTTAAAGGACGGCTCGGTCGTCAACCGGTTCAAGACCCCCGGAGGGGCCGGAACACCGTTCGTAATGAACCGAACCCTCTATAGCGCATCATCAAAACGCATCCTTTACGGCTTTTCTTTGTGATATTCATCACATTTTGTAAAAAAATGCTTGCAATGTCCATAATTGCAATCGTTTATTCCATTTTAGAGTTACTGTAAAGAAATTTTAGTAGCAAAAATCATTTATTCTCACTAAATTTTAATAGTATGAGCATATTTGGTAAATTATTACGTATAACCTCAACATTCCCGATGGTCTTTACCGCGGGCATGTTCGTGGCGTGCGAAGATGAAACTGCAGAGAAAAGTGTTGCGGACAACTCGGAATACCCTCGTGCAGAAACACTATATATAGGTGGTTTTGACTGGGCCCCTCCGGCGACGTTCAACCCGCTGGACTATGACCCGAATTTCCCCATCGACGGAAATGTCCGCCTGATGTACGAGACTCTCGTCACCTATAACCAGATTACCGATAAGCTCGAGCCGATGCTCGCGGATTCGTTCACCAAGACCGATTCCAGCATCACAGTCCACCTTGACGAAAAGGCAAAATGGAACAACGGCACTCCGGTGACCGTCGAAGACGTCATCTTCACGTTCCACATCGACTCCATCCTCCCGACACCGCGTCACGGGAACTGGCAGTACCTTTCTTCCGTCAAGGACGACGGAAACAACAACATTGTCTTCAATTTTGCCCGCAATAACAGGAACCCGCTCATAATCCTGAACGCCATTGCGGAAACATCCATTCTCCCGAAGGCTGTATTCGAGCCGATTATCAAGGGCGCCAAGGAAGGCAAGAACTACAACTTCAGCAAAGTCGTAGAATTCAAGAACGATTCCATGCCGGTCGTCTCCGGACCTTACAACCTGAAGGCGTTCTCGCCCGACAAGATTGTACTCGAAAGGAACGACAGTTACTGGGGCAACGCGAACCACGGAGGCAAGCTGCCCGCACCGAAATACATTATCCATTCACTGTATAACGGCAACAACCATTTCAACAGCGCGATGACAAAGGGACACCTCGACGTGTCGTCGATTTTCCTCCCGCAAATCTGGAACAAGGCAAAGGACGGCATCCGTGCATGGAGCCGCGAAGAGCCCTACCACCTTCCGGGATCGATTACGACACTCATCATCAACCACAAGGTCGCCCCCTTCAACGACCCCGCATTCCGCAGGGCGCTCGCGCATTCCGTGAACTTCGAAAAGATCAAGTCCAGGGCGAACTCCAACTACACACCCGCCATCCAGGCCGGGTTCATCTTGCCGTTCGGACCTGAAGCCCGCTTCTTCAACAAGGAAGATGCCGACAAGTACGGATACTCCTACAACACCGAAAAGGCAAAAGAAATTCTCACCGAAGCAGGCTACAGTTGGGATGCCGAAGGCAAACTGCTCGACAAGCAGGGCAAGCCGGTGCGCGCCATCAGTATCGAATGCCCGCAGGGCTGGACCGACTGGGAAGACGCCATCAAGGTCATTGTGGAATCCTTCGGCGAAGTCGGCATCACGGCCGAGCAGAACTTTGTGGACTACAGCGTGTGGGACAAGAACCTGCGCCATTGCACGTTCGACCTCGCCATGAAGACGCAGACCGCAGAACTTTCAGCGGCAACCCCGTGGACCCGCTTTGACCAGGTAATGGGAAGTGTCGCCCTCAAGCCCGTCGGCGAAGATGCCTTCTCGAACCAAGGCCGCTTCAAGAACGACGATGCGAACCAGTTGCTCGCGAAGATTCCGACCATCACGTCGGAACAGGAACTCACGAACGCCTACCGCGAACTGAACAAGATATTCATGGAGACCATACCGGTGCTCCCGGTCATGTACCGCCCCACGCAGTACTACCAGTTCTCCACCAAGCACTGGACGAACTTCCCCACCGAGGAAAACCCGTATGCTCCGCCGCAGCACCTGATCGTAGCAGCCGGCGTGAAGGCCCTCTGGGAAATCCAGCCGGTCAAGTAATTTAATGGATTTTCAAAAAAAACGAGAGAAGGCTACCGCCTTCTCGTTTTTTGTCTTTCCACAGTTCTTTTCCTGGCAAAAAAAACTATCTTTCGTATGACACGTATAAGTGGAGCTTTTTATGGGTAAGACTCGTTTTATTTTGCCGAACGCATTCACCAGCATGAACTTTCTCTTGGGAGCCTTTTCCATCTGCTGGACGACAGGCGCTTTCTCCGCAAAAGACCCTATTCTCATGGGCGCATACTTCATTATCCTGAGTGTTCTTTTCGACAAGCTTGACGGCTTCGCCGCCCGACTGGTAAATGCGAGTTCCGAATTCGGAGCCCAGTTCGACAGCCTTGCCGACCTTA
Organism: Fibrobacter sp. UWR2; assembly: GCF_002210285.1. Classification (NCBI taxonomy): domain Bacteria; kingdom Pseudomonadati; phylum Fibrobacterota; class Fibrobacteria; order Fibrobacterales; family Fibrobacteraceae; genus Fibrobacter; species Fibrobacter sp. UWR2. The sequence goes on from NZ_MWQE01000008.1 coordinate 41,780, forward strand.
TCGCATTCGGCCTAGCTCCCGCATTCAGCATTCTGTTCGCCTACAAGAATCTCGCCCCGCAGTTCTTTGACGCAAACGTGCCCCTGATGGCAGTAGCCTTCTCTGTCTACGTGCTCTGTGCCGCCATGCGCCTCGCCAAGTACAATGCCTGCGACGCAGACAGCTACCACCATCATTTCTCAGGCGTGCCCACGACCTTCGTCGGCGCAACCAACGCCATCCTCATCGTGTTCCTCAAGAACAAGGGCATCTTTGCCGATACCGAAAGCCTTGTTATCTACATTCCCGTCATTGTCCTGCTCATCACGGGCATCCTGATGGTGGCCCCGCTATTCCTCCCGAAGCTCCAGCCGCGCAAGAACAAGGCGTTCAACCTATTCCAGGCCGTGCTCATCGTTTTGACCTACATCGCAGGCTTCCTGTTTATCTCCGAAAAGATGTTCCTGCTGGAATACCTGCTCGTGCTCGTCGTGAGCTACCTGACAATTGGCCTTGCCGTCGGGCTTATCCAGCGCAACAAGATTATCGAAGAAGCGAAAGCCGAAAGCGACAAATAGTCACGCCCAGCAGGGCATAGAATAACGGGTCAATTCCAGATGATTTCCGGCGTTCTCCACCTGCCTCTAAAAAAATACGGCTGTACCACGCAGGGCAGTCCGCTCCATTACGCCCCCTGCAAAGGCCGATGCGACCTTCTTGTTGTTGCCGGAATTCACGGCGAAGAGCCCGAGACTACCTTTTTGCTGAGCAGAGCGCTCCGCCTTTGCGGAAGCCCGATAGAACATACCGCATTCGTGCTGTGCGCGAACCCCGACGGTATGGCGCTCGGGACCCGCGGAAACGCGAACGGCGTCGACCTGAACCGCAATTTTCCGACATCGAACTGGAGCAGCGAACCTGTACGCGTGAGGTCCGTACTTGAAGCGGAGCGCGACACGGAACTCTCCCCAGGGAAATCCGCCGGCAGCGAACCCGAAACGCAGGCGCTTGTCAGCCTGATAGAAGAACTTGGCCCGAAGACAATACTCTCGATGCATGCCCCCATCGGGTGTGTCGATGCACCGGAGAAGAGCCCGCTGGTGCAAAGCCTGTGCGATACATTCCGCCTGCCGTGGAAGCCCGATATTGGCTACCCGACCCCGGGAAGCCTCGGAACATGGTGCAAGGAAGCCGGCACGGGCCATTTGCAAAAAAGGCCCGAATGCATTACGCTGGAACTGCCGCGCCTGTCGCCGGAAGTGCTGTTCGACAGATACGGGAAAGAATTTGCCAAGTGGCTAAAAAAAATGTGTAATGTGTAGTGTAAAATGTGAAATGAAAAAAGAGTAACACCTTTCATTCCACATTCCACATTTCACATTATCTTTTAATCACCTGATCTTTTAAATAAAATACGGGTAGATATAGTCTTCAGCTAGCTGCGGGAGGTTCGCGAGGATGGCGTCCTTACAGGCGATATCGCTCTTCTCGTATATGCCGCGGAGTGTTTCCAGGGAAAATCCTTCCAGCAGTCTGCGAGACGTAGGCAGGTGAGCGATGTGCCAGCCTTCGGGCTTGATCTTTCCCCTGCCAGGGACGAACACACGGTTGAAGCCGAAGGCTTCGTTTGCGGCAAAGCGCGCATCCAGGAACTCATGGAATTTGGCAAACATTCCCGTACACTCGTCGGGAGTCAGTTGCACCTCGTAACCTTCGGGGCAAGCGTTAGCGTCGACTACGTCGATGTCGGTCCCCAGATGGTGACGGCTTGCACCGGGAAGCGCAGACCATGTGAGAATCGCATACATCAGTTCTTCTTCGTCAGCAGGGCGCTGCATGGGCTTACCGAATTCATCGAGCAGCGGGAGCTCGCCTGCGGCCTTGCGGTTCCAGATGGAAAGTTGTTTTTCGAACGGGCGGTAAGCCGATTCCAGACGAAGGCGGAAACCGTTCCCTTCTAGAAGTGCGGCAAGACGCGCGAGGTCATCGCAGATTTCTTTACAGACAAAATAACTGCTTTGAAATTCAACTAGTTCCGGCGAGCCAAGACCATAGGGCAACAGGTTTTGCGTACTCATTGGAGAGTTCCTCCCATCTTTTCGATAAGCGCCTTCCATTCAGAAACACTTGCCTTTTTCTTACGGCGAACCGGCCGGCCCTTCAGGGCTGTCGCAAGCGGCGCCGGGTTCGCATGCGTCCAGGCAATCGCAAGGGCATCGGAAGCATCGAGCGGAAGTTCCGAGGACTCTATACCCAGTTGTGCAAACACCATATTCGCGACCTGTTCCTTGGAGGCGCTGCCATCGCCCGTAACCGCCTGTTTCACGATTTTCGGCGGATACTCGCTGAACGACATCCCGCGACGGCGGCAGGCTACAAGAATCGCACCGCGGATATGCCCGAGTACGAGGGCACTCTTCGCATTCTTCGCAAAGAACACGCCTTCCATCGCAAGAGCTTCAGGGCGATACTGATCCAGCCTCGCTTCTAGTTCTGTCACGATATGCAATAGGCGGTCTTCGACCGGGAGAGTCGCCTTCGCATGGAACACGCCGTATTCGAGCACGTCCACCTTCCCTTTTTCCGCCTTCACGAAGGCATAACCCGTCGTGATAGAGCCGGGGTCGATTCCGAGTATAATCATGCCTTCTAAATTAGATAAATAGTTCTTCGGCATTATCCCTTTTGTCAAATTTCTTATTAGATTTTCAAGGAGAGAGGTTTTTATGGTCATCGATCAAGAGCACACCGGAATCATGCGCAAGAAGACACACCCGAGACAGTTGGGTGTCCCCCTAAACCGCTGGGGTAGAAACTTAATTTCATGTTGCCCATTCCACTCGCCCGAAGAGACGTCGCTGTTCTTCTACGACGCGCTGGGCTACTGGCGCTACCGCTGCCTGCAATGCGGCAGCGAGGGCGACCTCGTCGAATTCGTGATGAGAAGCCGTTTCAACGGCATGGATGAACAGTCCGCCCGCGCCGAAGCAACGGAATTCCTGGGAGCCCGCGAGCACGAGCAAGATGCAGACCCCGACGAACATCCTTGGATTAAGGAAATAGGCGGCGAAAAGTCGCGTGTTCTCGAGAACTTCGTACGCTACTGCCACTGGGCCGCCTGCAAGAGCCCGTCTTCGGCAGAATTCCTGGAAAGCCGCGGATGGAGCATCGGCCAGGCCCAGCTCTACGGCCTCGGCTACTACAGCGGTGACCCGGAACCGTTCTACAGCTACTGCATGCTTTCGGGCATCGAGCGTCACCAGGTTTCGTTCTACCTCGACAACCTTGAAGATTACCGCGAACCGCGCATCACTATTCCGGCACGCAATTCCAAGGGGCTCATCCATTCCGTGTACGGGCGTTCCATGGAGAACGACGGAGCGCACAACCCCTATATTTCCTACGCCTCGGGCCCGAGCGACATTCCGTTCAACATCCAACCCGACAACGACAAGCCTATCATCGTAGAAGGCATGTTTGACGCCCTTACCGCCGACCTCGCCGGAATCCCTGGCGTTGTATCGACCATGTACCAGGACCTCACGCTGAGCCACCTGTACAAGCTAAAGGCCTGTGGCGCTGAATCCATAACCCTCATTCTCCGCAGGGAGCCGAACCGCAGGGAACAGGAATTCCGCATTCAGAACTACCTGATGATGGCGGAAGCTCAAGGACTGCGATTCAAGTCCATCGTGCTGCCCGAAGGCGAGACGGTCGACCTGATGTTGCGCAACTACGGTGCAGACCACCTGCTGAACCTGATTGCAGAAACAGAAGAAGACACCATACATACTCACCGCCGTTCCGTGCTCCTCCAGGACATCAAGGAGAACTACGATACGGCGATGGGATGCCCGCCCAACGAATGCGTGGGATACACCCTCAACACGTTCCCACAGTTCACTCGTAAGATTGACGGTATCCAGTCCGGACTCTTCTATGTCTCCTCGAATCCGTTCAGCCTTAAGACCTCGCTACTTTCAAGCCTTGCTCTCGACCTTATCGAGAGCAACCCGACCGTAAAGCTCATCTATATCGCGCTCGAAACACCGCGACGCCAGATATTCGACAGGCTTATCGCCATGCGCATCGGCAAATCCGTCCTCGACGTTCGTAAGAAGAACGAAGACGAACAGGTGAACCAGATGATACTCGAGGCAACGCGCAAACTGATGGAGTTCGTCCGCGAAAACCGTCTGGAAATCTGGGAAGACCACCCCACGTTCGACAATACGGAACTGTTGGCAACACTCAAGGAAGAACAACGCCAGCACCCCGACCTCGTCGTGATGATCGATGGCATCGACCACTTCAAGGTTACCGACAGGTCCGACCTCGATGATATCCACGAGCGTCGTTCTTCCGCAATGCTTGACATCTACAAGTCGCTCGACATCCCGATGTTCCTAGGCGGCGAACTTGTCGATGAGGAAGGCACCCTCATCGCACCGCGCGCCTACCTTCGCGATTCCGACGCCATCTACTGGCTCGAAACCAAGGACGGCGAACATTCCCTGACGGTGAATTCCAAGCGGCTCGGAAACAACAACCTTTACAGGAGTACGCTTTCCATCGACCCGGAATCAAACCGCATCTGCGAAGCATGATGGGAAAAAAGATGGAAGCCGAAACAGGACGCAAGTTCACCATAATGGACTTCAACAACTTCTGGAGTCCCTCTGGCGGTGGCGTGCGACGCTACCACCTGCAAAAAATGGCATTCTACGAACAGCAGGGCGATGTGCTCGAAGTGTTCGTGATGCCCGATGCGAAGACCTTTACCGAAGTGCGCAGTGACGGACTGATTATCGAGCACGTAGAAGCCTTCCGTTTCCCCGGCAACTGGGAATACCGCTTCATGTGGAAGCGCAACCAGATTGCGCCCGTGCTCGAAAAGTACAGGCCCGATATTATCGAGGTAGGATCACCCTACATTTTGCCCACCGCAGTGCGCCATACCGCAAAGCGGGTCAGCCCAACATCCCGGCTTGTCGCCTTCTGGCACGCAGACTTCCCCGTGACCTACGTGGGCCGCCCTGTGGCCCAAAAACTCGGAGCCGGCATCGGAAGGTTTGCCCGCAAGGAGGCATTCTGGTATGCCCGAAAGGAATTCAAGGATTTCGACTGCATACAGGCATCCTCGAAAGAGGCAATGGCAAGACTGCGCAAGAACGGATTGCCAAACCCGCAATGGATCCCGCTCGGGTGCGATATCGGCATGTTCACCCCCGAAAAGCGGGACGAATCACTCGTAAGCGAACTCAAGGCCGGCAACCCGGATAGGCTCACGCTGTTTTTCCCACACAGGCACTGTAACGAGAAGGGTATCGACCTTGTCCTCGGGGCATACGATATCCTTGCCGAAAAATTGGGGCACGAGCCAGCAATCGTCTTTGCAGGTACGGGCCCGAGCCTCCCGCTGGTGCAAGAAGCCGCAAACAAGTACGAGCACGTGCGCTACGTCGGGTTCATCAACTCCATCGACGAGATGGCACGCTACTACGCAAGCGTCGACATCGGGCTTGCGCTATCGGGCTGGGAGACCTTCGGGCTCTCGATTCTCGAGAGCATGGCCAGCGGAAACGCGCTTGTCGGGGCATCCGCAGGCGCCGCATTCGAACACGTGACCGAATCGGGTGCAGGCACAATCCTCAAGGAACGTACGCCACAGGCCCTCGCCGAAGCGATTGTAGAACTTTACCATTCCGACCTCAATGCAATGAAAAAGCGCGCTCGCGCATATGCCGAGAAGTTCAGCTGGAACGACTGCTTTAAGCGACAGCTGAACCTCTACCGTAAAGTTGCAGAGAGTCCAAAACAATAATTGACCTCATTCCCGTTTATGAAAAAGTTTGAAATTCTTTTTGGCAAGTTAAGGCCGATATATGGCGCGATACACAAGCTGATCCTGATATCGCTCGCCGCATGGGGCGCGCACATCCTGCTGCGCATTCTTTTGCTGTTCCGCGACAATCCCTATGGCTTCCCGTTCGTATCGAAACCGGACTGGTTCATATTCCACGCCGTAAGCATCGACTTCATGTGGATATGCAAGTCTCTCCTGGTATTCCTCATTGCGGCTGTAATAGCCAGTCTTATCGCCAAGAAGCCCGAGCGCCCCGCAACTATTATCGTCAAGATCTACGCAATATTCCAGGGTATTCTCCTCCCGCTTACGTTCTTCGACAACGAAGTACAGCGTTTCCTCGGCAGCCACCTTTCGTTCAGCCTTGTCGATACCTACAAGGATACATCGTCTATCGTGATGTTCTGGGACTACATGGCAAACGACCTGAGCGTACCGTTCCTGCAAATTCCCGTACTGCTCCTGATTGTACCGCTTGCATATGCCCTATACAGGCTGCTGCAGAAGGTTCTGCGCGTTCCGGCGACCAACACGGGAGTTTTCTGCCTCAAGAAAAGTGTCATCGTGATGATTGTCTTCTACATCGCCTCCTACCTCTTCGTCTACTTTATATGGACAGGCGGATCCCGCATGACAAAACTGCGCCCGGTCGTCTCGCTCATATACAAGGACCTGTTTGTCAAGCAAAAGGCCGGAGCCGAATTGAGCGAAGAGGAACTTGCCGCATACAAGGCGAGTTACCAGGACCTGTGGCAGGCAATTGAAGGCGACACCCTCTGGAAATTCGAGGACAGCGACGCGGGCAACCACCTGCCGCTCTACCGCGTGCCCAGTGCAGAACTCCTGAATAGTGAAAAACTGCAGGCACAGCGCATCATGAAGCCGAACTTCATCTTGGTCCTCATGGAATCGCAACGCGGGCTAAACGTAGGCTATATGAACCCACAAAAGAGCCCCTCCCCTACACCTTTCATGGATTCGCTCGCAGCACATTCACACGCATGGATGCGCATGCACACCAGCGGAGTCCCCACCACGGGTGGAGTACTTTCGACACATATCGGCATTCCACACCATTCGCGCCTGCTGCAGGCGACCGACCTAGCCCCCATAAACCTCCCGAGCTTTGTATCGGTGCTTACGGACAGCGGCTACAGCACGCATTACCTGTCGGCGGCCGACCCGGCATGGGACAATCTTAGCGTATGGATGCACAAGTGGTACACCGCACAACACTACAACCGCGACTTCGAGGACGATTCCACATTCGTCGACCACGCGATTGAATACGTACGCGACACGCTCTCCAAGGAAGGCAAGCCTTTCCTTGCCACCCTCATGACGCGCTCAAACCATTACCCGTTCAACTTTGCGGCAGGCATGACCGACGAGGAGAAGAACAGGCCCCTCCAGGAACGCATCAATGTGACCATGGGCTATGCCGACAGGCAAATCGCGCGCTTTTTCCATGCTATCGAAAACGAGGATTGGTACCAGAACACCTATGTCATCGTAATGGCCGATCACGGATTCCCGCTAGGCGAAAATGGAGTCTCGACGATGAACGGCGGCGGATTCTCGAACGTGAGCTGGATTCCGTTCATGATTCACGGGAAGGGGCTTGACGCCGTACGCGATACGACGACCGCTGCACAGATCGATATCGCGCCCACCGTACTTGAGTTAGCTGGTTTTGCAGTGCCAAACATATTCATGGGACACAACTTGCTGCGCGTACACACTGCTGATTCTACATCTGTGCCGGAACCGCTCGCAGGCCTATCGCTCGGCGCTTACTCCGGCTATGCCGCCATCGGGCTGAACGGCTACCGCTTTATCGCGAAGTACCCCTCACAAGAAGAAACGCACATCTTTGCCGAAAGCGACACCCGCCAGGAAAATGAACTGACTGGCAAACTACAAAAAGAAGAAGGCCGCCTCTCAGCGACCCTCGACACTTTGCTCAAGATTTCGGACTACTCGCTCGAACGCGGGCTCTAAATCCTCAGCCAACGTTAAAAAAGGAAATCCCCGGTCAAGCCGGGGATGACTTCAATCTATTCGGGGATAACCGCAGGCTTTATTTCTTTTTTAACCATGTGCCACACAGGTACATGCAGAATACGATGCTCGTGATGAGGAACATCGCGATGCCGATGCAGGCCAAATCGCCAATGCCCTTCAACCCACGGTGCGTGGTAAACAGGAACCCGACAAAGCCCGCGATGGTCGTGGTGGAACTTGCCATCACGTTGCGACCCGTGGTATCCATCAGCTGACGCAGAGTCATGTTCTTGTCCGCCATCCACGAAGTAATCATGTGAATCGTGGAATCGATACCGATACCGAGCGCCATCGGGATGACAATCACGTTGTAGATGCTAATCTTCCCAAACTCGAACAGGTCGGTAAGGAGCCCGAGAAGCCCGAGCGTGAGTAGCGTTCCCATGCCAAACGAGATACAGCCCGCAAGGAAGAGTTTGGGCTTGCGGAACGATATCACGAGCGTTCCAAAAATCACGAGGATAATCACGAGCGCAAGCCTGAAGCTATCCTGCTTCACCGATTCAATCACGTCGGAGAGGATAAACTGCGACGAGAACGTACGGAGGTCTTCACCGTCAAAGTTCCAGCGGCCATAGCGTTCCTGGAACCTGTGCAGGGCCTTCGCATCCCAGCTGGGGAAAGCGCCGTAGATAAACCCGATCTTTCCGTAACTGCCATCCTTTTCACGAAGCAGGTCCAGCGCCCATTCCGGAATATCTTCGGCGGTAAACGTCTCTTCTACGCCGGCGAGTTTGCGGAGCGTTGCTATGTTCGCGGAATCCTGCCCTTCGGCGCGGTCGAACACACGGGCCTCGGCAAGATCACGGATTTCTTCGATAATTTCAAGGCGGGCCTTCTGCGAATCGAGCGAAGGTACAAACGTCTTGAGTGTAAGGAAGCTACGCAGCGTGGAATCCTTTTCCACATGCAGACGCACCATCAGGGTGTCGTAAAGCATATCGAGCTGTTCCGACTTGCTCCCCATCACTGCAGCAGGCGTAGAGGTTGCACGGCTGTTCGTGCGGGTCACACCCGTGGCGATACCGTTGCTCTTGTGATTATTTTCTGTCGACACGCGGCGCAAGTTACGCAGGTTGTGTTCGAAATCCACGTCCTGAGCAAACCAGATGGAAACGGCGCCAAGGGCAAAGCCCGCAAATGCCGCATACTTAAAGAACCTGAGGATCTTCGATTCGTTCCAGGACTTGGGCAGCAGGCTGTTTTCGGGAGCCTTCGGGATACCGCCCATGCACTTGATGAACACAGGAAGCACGAGCACCGAGGTGAGCATACTGAACAGCACGCCGCTCGACGCCACCACGCCGAATTCATAGAAGCCGCGGAAATGAGCAGCAAGCAAGGTAAGGAACGCAGCAATCGTCGTGAAACTTGCGAGGATAAACGGCTTCAGCATCTTGCGCTGTGCGGCCTCGAGAACCTCTTCGAGCGTCGCATACTTGTGCATGAGTTTCTGCGACGTGCCGAGAATATGGATAGAGTAGTCGATGCCAATACCCAATATGATAGAGGCGACAAATACGGTGAACGGGTTGAACTTGCCGTAGATGAGCGCAGTAAACGCGAGCGTGGGGATACAGGCGTAGAGCACGGATGCCGTCACGAGAATCGGGCCCTTCACGCTCCTGAAGAAAATCATCGTGAGGAGGATGATAAGCACGAGGCTTATGCCGAACGAGAAGATGGAATCGTTCGCGACATCGTCCACTTCCTTGAGGCCCTCGTACGTGCCTTCCACGGAGAAGCGCGTGGGCACGGGGTATGTCTTGCTGCTGAAATACGCAAGCAGGGAATCGGTACGCGCCAAGATATGCGTCACGAACTCGTAATCGGTAGAAGGCTTGATGAGTTTCGCGTTCACCACGCCGTTGAACAGGATTTTGCCGGTGCTGTCGGGCTGCGGGCAACCGATGAAGCGGGTACGCAGTTCCGGCGGGACAGGCTTCTTCTTGTCCCATTCCTCGGCATCTTCCTTCTTAGAAACTTCTTCCTTCTCGTTCTTCTTGAAGAAGGCATCGAACGCGCCGACGGCTTCGTCAGGGAGGCCTAGTTCCTGCGGGATATCGGCACTGAACCACACGCGTTCCTTTTTGGCAGGGGCCGGCGCGGATCCACCTGCATTGCCGGCGGAATCCGGAGCGGAATCATCGCCCAGCAGGTCAACGACAAGCGGGCCGTTCTTGCGCCCGATTTCCAGCTGCAGGTCTTCGAGGTTGTCGCGGATGTTCTCGAGGTACTTTACCGGCAGGTAGAGGAGCGCATTGTCCTTGAAGAACTTGTTGTCGTTATCGACCTGCGTCGAGACGAAATCACCCTGCCAATTCTTGTGGATGTATTCGCTGATGGAATCCTGCAGTGCGGCCACCAGGTGCACGTCTTCACTCTGGATGGCAATCATGAAACGGTCGGTGCTCCCGAATCGCTGATACGACTCCTCAAGGGCCTTCACGCTAGGAGTATTTTCGGGAAGCAGGTGCGAGAGGTCGGCGTCAAGCTTGAGACCCGGCTTAAACAGGATGGGGACGGCCAGGAGTACTGCAAGGAGGAGGTAGAAGGCCAGAGCCTTGTACTGATGCCTGCAGATCAGGGGGATATACCAGTTGGAAAATCGTTCTATTAGTGATTTCTTGCTCGCCATAATGGCTAATATAACAAAAAAACGGCGTTTTTTTACCCCTAAAACGGGTTTTGCGGCCACTTCCTGATATTGCGCAAATTTAGCGGACGAACGTAAAGTCTGTAAAAAAAACGGACCGACTTCCACAGCGGCCATTTTAGATAGTAAATTTCCCAGTATGGTTAGTATGGCTCAATCAAAGTTTTATTGTATAGGCATTTCCGCGATTTTGGCTACAGGTCTCGGAACATGCTTCCTTGGATGCTCCGACACCTCCTCTGCCGCCGAATCTGACGTAATAATTCCCATCCCGACAGAACCCATCCACGTCGTCGAAGAAGAAAAAGTGCAGGTACAGCTGAACGAAATCGCTCCGCTCAACCTCGCCTGGCTAGACCAGGACGGCGACGACCCCGCATGGGTAGAAATCTACAACGCGCTGGACAAGGAAGTGAACCTGAAAGGGTTCTCGCTCGTAGAGAACCTGACCAATCCGCAGAAATGGGTTTTCCTCGACGAGACAATTCCAGCCAAGTCCTACCGCACTGTGTTCCTCGACAAGAAGGACGTCCGTACAGTCAAGGGTACCGCAGACGGCATCGATGACGAAGGAAACACGCTGCACGCGCGCACGCACACGAACTGGAAACTCAACAAGGATGGCGGCACGCTCTACATCATCGACAACCACAACGCCATCCACGACTCAATTACCTACCCTGCTCTCCCCGCAGGCATTAGCTTCGGGCGGACTTCCGACGGTTCCTACAAGTACTTTGCGAACGCCACTCCCGAAGCGGCGAACGACGATGCAGGCGCATTCGCGACCCTTGCCCCACATTTCGACTTCGGCACCAAAAGCGCCGGCTTCTACACTGGCGAAATCACGATCGATCCACCGACAGTTCCCGAAGGCACTACCGTCCGCTGCATGCAGAACGGCTCCAAGCCGACCGAGGATTCGCCGGCATTCTCCGAACCGCTAACCCTATCCAAGAACACCGTACTCCGCTGCGCCGCGTTCCAGCCCGGCGCCCTCACCACCGAAGTCATCACCAGGACTTTCTTCATCGACGAGACTGTCCGCATGCCAGTTGTCGCCGTAAGCGTTGATTCCGCATTTTTCAGAGAAGCCTACATCAAGACCGACGCCAGTTCCCCGAAGAGCGCCCCCGCGGGGCTCTTCGAAGACACCGAATTCCCAGTGCACGTAGAATACTTCCCCGATGGCAGCAAGTCCACCAGCCCTGCCTGGGAAGTCGATGCAGGAATTTCCATCATGGGCGGTTACAGCAGGCTCAAGGACAAGAAATCCGTCGCTATCGTGATGCGCGAGCAGTACCAGGACGGGAAAATCGATTACCCGCTGTTCGAGACACGCAAGGAGACCAACAGCAAGTTCCGCGGATTCAACCTGCGCAACAATGGAAACCGCATCGCTAGCGACTACATCGGAGACGCGATGGGCGGAGCCATCCTCGAAGGGAGCGGAGTCGACTACCAGCGTAGCCGCCAGGTGGTGGTGTTCTACAACGGGCGTTACTACGGCATCCACGACATGCGCGAGCGCTTCAACAAACACTATGTAGAAACGAACTACGGCATCGATGCGAATACCGTCACCATGGTAAAGCATCTCGGTCACGAAGTCACCGCCAGCAACGGATCTACCGACGAATACATGGCTATGCTCCACTTTATCGCCAACAACGACTTCAGCGGCGAAAACAATGCGAACTACGAGATGGTCAAGACCATGATGGATGTAGGCAACTACGCCGACTACATGGCTGCAGAAATTTTCGACCACAACGGCGACTGGCCCAACAACAACGTACGCGCATGGAAGAGCCCCGAGCAGCCGTGGAAATTCATGATCTACGATCTTGACCACGGATTCGACTGGACATGGGGCGTAAACAACGGCGAGTTCGACCAGGATACAAAGATTTTCCCGTGGATTAGGAAGGGCGGCGGAAACAAACCCTGCATAAACGAGGGCTGCTTCGCAAATATATACGTACAACTTATCAACAACCCGGACTTTGTCCGGCTCTTCCTGAACCGTTCCGCCATCATGTTGCAGAACAACCTGAACGGAGCCAATGTGACCCGAGTGGTCGATGCAATGACGGCGACCATCGATACCGCCGAAATATCCCGCGACATGAAGAAGTTCAAGCAAGACGAAATGTACTACAAGAACTCCTGCGGAAAGGGATTCAGCAAGACCGGTAGCTGTCTCAAGGATTGGTGCATGACTCGCGACACGACAGTCATAGACGACTACAAGAACGAATTCGGCGTGAAGGGCATGATTACCGTGAACATCAACGCCTCAGGCTCCGGCCACGTACTAGTCGAAGGAAAGGCTGTTCCGGCGACATATGCCGGCAAGTTCTTCAGCGGCGTGGCAATGGAACTGACAGCCGAGCCGACAAACGGAGGCGTTTTCACCGGATGGGATGACGGTGTTACACAAAACCCGAGACTTGTTGCTCCGACAGACGGCGTCACATATACGGCCTTATTTAAGTAGTCGACTCGAAAAAGCGGCTTTAGAGCCGCTTTTTTTATAAAAAGATTGACCACACAGGCTGGTTTTTTCTAAATTTATGCATAAAATTGAATAAACGCATAAAAGTAAAGATTCAACGGTTCGTGCCATGGACAAGAAAATGACTTTACGCGAAGCTTTTGAAAGCAAGATGATGCTGCTCGATGGCGGCATGGGTTCTGTCATTCAGACTTACGGCATCAAGGGCGCGAACAACGACATGCTCTCCATCGAAAAGCCGGATATCATTCTCGATATCCAGCGCCGTTACGTGGATGCGGGCGTGGACTGTTTGACGACGAATACTTTCTCAAGCCAGCGCGTCAGCCAGCACGAATACCACCAGGAACACCGCATTGCCGAAATGAACCGCGCTGCCGTGAAGATTGCGAAGCAGGCCGCGGCAGAGGCCATGGAAAAGTTTGGCCGCCAGGTGTACATTCTGGGCGACGTGGGCCCCACGAGCAAGATGCTCTCCATGAGCGAAGACGTGAATGACCCCGCGAGCCGTAGCATTACTTTTGACGAGCTGGAAGATGCCTACCTGGAACAGATTCAGGTGCTGGTGGAAGAAGGCGTCGATGCGATTCTGATTGAAACGATTTTTGATACGCTGAACGCGAAGGCCGCCGCCAGTGCATTCACCAAGGTGATGGAAAAGCGTGCCGCAGACGCAACCGCCGCCGGAAAAGCTGACGACATCAAGCCCGTCGAGGTCATGTTCTCCATGACGGTGAGCGACGCCTCGGGCCGTACGCTTTCGGGCCAGACGGTGGAAGCATTCGCCGTGAGCGTGATGCACATGCATCCGCTTTCTATCGGCCTCAACTGCGGTCTCGGTGCCGACGGTATGGTGCCCTACCTGCGCCGTATGGGCAAGGTCGCGCCCTGCTATATTAGCTGCCACCCGAATGCGGGTCTCCCGAACCAGTTCGGCGGTTACGATGACACGCCCGAAGACATGGTGCGACTCATGGGCGTGTACCTGGACGACAAGCTGGTGAACATGATTGGCGGTTGCTGCGGTACCACACCGGAACACATCGCCGCCATGCGCAAGATGCTTGACGCATTGCCCGCCGATTACGAACGTCGCAAGCCCGCGCCCAAGTACGCCACAAGCCCGCTGCTCCGCCTCGCCGGTTTGGAACCGCTGTTCAAGGAACAGGTGCGCCCGAGCAATGGTGCCGACAGCTGCAACGCCGAAGATTTTGTGAAGGTGGGCGAACGCTGCAACGTGGCAGGCTCCAAAAAGTTCCTCCGCCTCATCAACGAAAAGAATTACGAAGAAGCACTCGACATCGCCCGCAAGCAAGTCGAAGACGGCGCCGACGTGATCGACGTGAACATGGACGATGGCCTGCTGGACGCTACCGCCGAAATGCAGACCTTCTTGAACTTACTTGCTTCGGACCCGGCCATCAGCCGCGTGCCGATTATGGTGGACTCTTCCCGATTCGAAGTGATCGAAGCGGGCCTCAAGTGCGCCCAGGGCAAGTGCATCGTGAACTCCATCTCTCTGAAGATGGGCGAAAAGGCTTTCATTGAGCATGCGCTCACCATCAAGCGCCTCGGCGGAGCCGTCATCGTGATGCTCTTTGACGAAGAAGGCCAGGCCACCAATTACGAGCGCCGCGTACAGATTGCCGCCCGCGCCTACGACATCATGGTCAAAAAGCTCGGCTTCGATCCTTCGGACATCATTTACGACCCGAACGTTTTGACAGTCGCTACGGGCATGGCAGAACACAATGCCTACGCCATCGACTTTATCCGCGCCGTCCGCTGGATTATGGACAACCTGCCCGGCGTGCGCATCTCGGGCGGTCTTTCGAACCTTTCCTTCGCCTTCCGCGGCAACAACTACCTGCGCGAAGCGATGCATACCACCTTCTTGCATTACGCGATTCCGAACGGCATGGGCATGGCCATCATGAACCCGAGCGCGATTATCGAATACAAGACGATTCCGCTGGAACTTCGCATGGCCATTACCGAAGTCATCTACAATACGGAACCGGATGCGAGCGAAGCGCTCATCGAAATTGCAAGCCGCATGACCGCAGCAGCCGCTGCCGCCAAGGAAGCGGGCACCAAATACGACCCGAAGGCAATTTTCGCCATGAGCACAGGCGCAAGCTCTGCTGACGACAACGCCAGCGCTGCCGCCGAAGCAAAGCCTACCACGCCCGAAGAACGTTTGCAAGAAGCCTTGCTCAAGGGAACTTCCACCACTCTTCAGCCGGACTTGATGGAACTCATCAACCGCGGCGATAGCCCGGTGGGAATCATCTCTGGCCCGCTAATGGACGGCATGAACGAAGTCGGTCGTCGCTTCGGTGAAGGCAAAATGTTCTTGCCGCAGGTGGTCAAAACCGCACGTACCATGAAGAAGGCCGTGGAAATTTTGCAGCCCTACATCGAGGCGGGCAAGGATGCCAACGCATCGAGCCGCGGCAAGATTGTGATTGCCACCGTCAAAGGCGACGTGCACGATATCGGCAAGAACATCGTCTCCGTGATCATGGCCTGTAACGGCTACGAAATGGTAGACCTCGGCGTGATGGTTCCCGAAGATGTGATTGTGAAGGCGGTCATCGAAAACAAGGCCGACATCTTGAGCCTTTCCGGACTGATTACGCCCTCGCTCGAAGAAATGTGCACCGTGGCGAAGGCCATGCAGGCCGCAGGCCAGCACATCCCGATTATCGTCGGCGGCGCAACGACCTCGCCCACGCACACCGCCGTAAAGATTGCCCCGTGCTACGACGGCCCCGTATTCCACGTGCGCGATGCCGCAAGCAACCCAGGCCTCGTGCAAAAACTCCTCGATCCGACGACCGGCGAACAGACCATACAGGAAAATCGCGAAGAACAGCAGAGAATCCGCGAAAAGCAGGAAGGCATAAAGGCCGGCGCCGCAAGCGCCATGGCCGCTGCCGAAAAGACGCCCGAAGAACGCCGCTACCAATGCGACTGGAGCAAGTACCAGCCTGTGGAACCGCCGTTCATGGGCGAAAGCAAACTCCCGCCCATCGCGCTCGAAAAAGTCATCCCGCTTATCAGCTGGGAATACTTCTTCTTTACCTGGAAAGTCAAGGCCGACTGCGAAGAAGCGCAAAAACTCAAGGCCGATGCCGAAGCGCTCATCAAGTCGCTCGCAAAGCCCGAATATGCGCTGCGTGCCGTGCAGGCGTTCTACCCTGCAGCCGGTACGGCAAGTTCAGTCATCTTTAACACGGGCCGTACCGGCACCGACTCCGACCTTGTCGAAGTCGCCACGGCACGCCAGCAGAACCCCGAAGGCACTTGCCTCGCCCTCTGCGACTATGTGGCGCCTGCCAACGCGAACACCGCAAGCGTCTTCGCCGCTCCCGCCGGTAAAAACGTATTCCGCGACATCGTGGGCGCCTTCGCCGTCACCGTGAGCGACGCCTTCGTCAAGCGCTTGGAAAAGCTCAAGGCCGAACAGGGCGGCAGCGACTACGACGTTCTCTTGATGCAGACTGTCGCCGACCGCCTAGCCGAAGCTGGCGCCGAATACCTGAGCCAGGAACTTGCACGCATCAAGGGCTGGAAGGGAATCCGCCCGGCCGTCGGCTACCCCGTGCTCCCGAACATCAAGGAAATCTTCAACGTGGCAAAACTCATCGACTTCGGTAGCGTAGGTATCAGCCTCACCGAGAATGGCGCCATGTACCCCCAGGCATCCGTCAGTGGGCTCTACATCAGCCATCCCGAAGTCGACTACTT
The DNA here is from genome assembly GCF_002210285.1 of Fibrobacter sp. UWR2. NCBI lineage: Bacteria > Pseudomonadati > Fibrobacterota > Fibrobacteria > Fibrobacterales > Fibrobacteraceae > Fibrobacter > Fibrobacter sp. UWR2. The sequence goes on from NZ_MWQE01000008.1 coordinate 58,616, forward strand.
CCAAGTTAAAGTATAACGCCCTATTGACTTCAGGCTCCTTTTTGTATAGATTGTGACGAGGGTATAATCCCGCATAAGTTGCGCATTTTCGATATGGTGAGGTACTATTGTAATGAAAGACAGACAAGATCTTCCTGAACTGGCAAAAGGGTACCTTTTCACCATCAAAATCAGTTTCGACAACATTCTCCCCGACAAGGCTGAAGAATTCGCAGAGCTTGCGAACAACCTTTCGGCTCGTTGCCGCAAGATAAAGTTCCTCAAGGAAAACACCAGCGATGTCTTCACTATCGTCGAGATATCCTTCGACGAGTTCGAAGACTTCCTTGTCACGACCTGCATCAAGAACGAGTACCTCAAGAGTTTCCGCATGACCATCGATCACTACTCGTCGAACATGAAACTCGTATATAGCGAAAAGTTCTTTGACTGCAAGGCCGTGTACGTAGAGGAATTCGCCTACGACAAGTTCGATACAAGTCAGGAACGCCTAGTCAAGACCATCGGCGTCAAGTGCAAGCGCGGGCATTAAGCGCCCGGCAAGTCAGCGGCGTACCGTAGGCACGCTTTCCAGAAGTCTCTTTGTATAATCGTGCTGCGGTTTTACGAGTACATCGTTTGCCGCGCCACGCTCCACGACACGCCCAAAGTACATCACGAGCACGTCATCTGACAAGGCGCGGACAACCTGCATATCATGACTGATAAACAGGATGCTCAGTCCGAGATCGCAACGCAGGGTGTTGAGCAGATGCAGTATCTGCGCCTGCACCGAGACGTCGAGGGCGCTCGTCACCTCGTCGCACAGAAGAATCTTCGGCCTTACCATCAGGCTGCGCGCTATGCACAGGCGCTGCCTTTGCCCGCCAGAAAACTCGTGGGGGAATTTTGCAAGTGCTTCGCGGGGAATCGAGACACGATCCAGCAATTCGCACGCCCGGGCATGGGCTTCACTAAACGAGGCTTTTCGAGCCATAAGCGGCGCGGTCAGGATTTCTTCAACGGTCTGGCGCGGGTTCAGGCTGCTGTACGGGTCCTGGAACACCATCTGCACCATATCACAAACTCGCGCACCCTTTTCGTGAGCATCGTGAACAAACCTTCCACCCTGAACCTCGCGGCCAAAGAGCTTTATACTCCCCGACGCAAGCGGAGCAAGGCCGACCAGAGATTTCGCCAGGGTCGACTTCCCGCAACCCGACTCGCCCACTACGCTCAGGATTTTCCCCTGTTCCAGGGTAAAGGATACGCCGTCAACAGCGGTGAAGTAGTCCTTCACCTTGCCCAGTACGCCACCACGCACCGGAAACCTGACCGTCAACCGCTGCGCCTCTATGGCAGGGATGCCGCCCAAATCAGGCATCGGCCTCCCCATCCAGGCTTTCCAGTGCCCCTTGTACACTTTTTTCCGTATCCAGCAGGATTTGCCGGCACTTTTTCAACAGTTCGGTTGCCTCCTGGACCTTACCAGCAAGTTCGTCGATTTCCATTTCGGAATTGTCGATACGTTCAAGAATCGCCTCCAGGCGCTCCATCGCGTTCTTGTACTCGAAGTTTTCTTTGCTCATACAATGGAATATAGTTAATCGAAGAAAGAATAAATTACATTTACTCCCGGTGAACATGCACAAGCATCACACCCCGCATAAACTATTCGCGGGTATACTTGGGAGATTCCGTTACATTCTCGGGACGGTTTTTGCCTGTATGCTTTTTGCCGGGTGTCTGGACATCCCGGACAAGCCCAACACCGAAAGTCAGCTGGAAAGCATTGATGTCGTCGTGCTTCAAGCCGGCAAAGAGGATTCCACGTTGCTCAAGATCCGCCCGAACGACTCGTCCGAGGTCCGCGTGGTGGTCTATCCCAGACAATACAGGAAACAGCTCTCGTTCCAGTGGTCCCGGGTCATCGGAGACTCGTCCTACGTGCTTGGCGAAGGGTCCGAATACACTATAGCCCCGAACACGGATAGGGATAAGATACCGAATGAACTTCAGGTCATGGACGAAGCGGGCAATTCCCTAAAGAAGGATTTCGAAATTTTCGTGAACATGGAACCCATACTGAGCAGTACAACTATTCCCGCCAACGAGGACACTCTCTACGGGAATACGCACACGGCGTTCCTTTTCAAGTGGAAATCATACGACAACGATTCATTTGACGACGGCAAGCTAGAGCACACGCTCATCATCGACGGAGTCTACCACCCTGTCGGAAGACTTACCGAAATCCGGCAGTCCGGATTCAACGAAGGCCAGCACTCGTTCCAGGTTATCGTATTCGATACCTTCGGGGATTCCGACACGCTCGCCCCCATGACATTCTATGTGGTCGATACGCTCGGAGGCATGCAATGAGATTCAAGATTTTCTTTGCCATGGCCCTTGCGACCGCCTTCATCTACACGGCCTGCACCAACAGCAGCGACTATCTGTACGACGAGAGCGAATCCACATTCATCGAAGTTTCTGCCGAGATGGCCTATTCCTTTGATTCCGTAAGCGAACGGAGCAAGGCAGACACCCTCCATCCAGGCGACTCCCTCATTTTCATTGCAAACATCATCCCGTCGAAATCCATCAAGATCAAGCGCTATATCTGGACCCTTGACGGAATTCCGTTCTCAAACGACTTCAGTTTCAGGAGCGCCGTCTGGGAACCCGGCCTGCACAAGATTGCCTTTATCCTCGAGACGTTCTTCGGGGACACCCTGAGCGACACACTCACGCTCCAGATTTCAAACCCGCCCATACTGCAGGACAGTTCCTTCATCCCGGCAAAAGGCTCGCAGAGGATTCCCACGACTGGCGGACTGTCCTTTGCCTGGAACGGCTACGACCCGGACTCCATCGCCAAGCTGTACTACCGATTCACCATCGACGGGCTTATCGACACCATCCTGGATGTTCCCTACTTTACCTACTGGAAAGACCTCGAACCGCTAAACCACTACCGATGGCATGTACAGGCAATAAACGAGTTCGGCTTTGCTTCAGATAATACCATCGAAGGGAACTTCTTCACAAGCGGCGGCCCGAACGAAAGCGGCATTACCGGATTTATCGACCTGTCGGCAAGGGATGCCGGTAACGCTTTCGCCTACTCTGCAAAAATTTCCATCCTTGACACAACCAACGGTGAACTGTTTAGCGACATCGTCAAGGGAGGAAGCCAAAGTGCCCTACCATTTGTAATCTCGCCCCTGAACGAGGGTAAATACAGGGCCGTATTCAGCCTCCCCAACTACCCCGATTTCGTATGCGACACCATTGACTTCAAACTTTTCGCAAACGACGTCCTGGAACTCGATACGGTCCGGCTCCGCGACACCATCGCCCCCACGATAGCCTTTATCGGAAACGAGGGCGCAAACGTGGTTATTGACTCACTGGAATATGCCGACACGTTGCGATTCCTGATTACCGACCACGGTACTCCACAATCCAAGAAGACCGTGCAGGCCTACCTCGAGTCCGTCCTGCTTTCTGAAAAGAACAACGTGAGCGACACCTTTACCGTAGTACTCCCCTCCAACACGAAATCCTGGAACAGGCGTCTACTGGACATCGTCGCCACCGATGCAAGCAAGAACAGGACCATCCGCAACTACATCATCGAGCCGGCAGAAAACTGGATCCAGACAAACAAGCCCTTTTCCACAAGCGGGTCTAAGACTATCGACCTTTTCATCATCGACAGCAACCCCTACGGATTCGAGATCAACTCCTGCAAGTTCATCATTAACGATGATTATGTCTTCCAGAAGAGTTCTCCGGGTGGCAACGTTTGCACAGTACGTACATCCACGGCCTACCTCATAGAAGGCAACAACACCATACGCAGCATCATTGAGTACACCAACGGCATAAGTCACTGGAAAACGTGGAATATCACATACACCAAAGAAGAGTAAAACATGGATAGGCGTCACAAGACATACTGTTACGTTCTCGCCGCGGCGCTTGCGCTAGCCGCCATGTTTGCCGTATCGGGTTGCGGAGACGACTACCTTGTTTCCGAGAATAACGTTTCCAACCTGAAGCAGCATATCTTCGTATTGCCCGACCGCTATTCCGGACAGCCCTACCTGTTCTCCGTCCCCGTAAAAACGGTATACCTCGACACGAACGAGACAGTCAAGTTCTGGGCAGCCTACTCGATCAGCGAGACCTACATGACATCGGACTCTGCCGACAAGCACTACATAAACCACAGTTGGACTATTGAAGGCGAAGAATACAACATTTCCCCGCTGCGATTCAGTTTCAAGACACCTGGGTACCGGCAGGCGATACTGCAAACGGTGGACCTGCTCATGGACACCCTACGCGACACGCTCAACATTTATGTGAACACGCCTATCAGCATTTCGCTCATCGCTCCCGTAAACGGCTACAACCAGGTAAAGCCGAATTCTAGCAGCGAGGTTGAAATACGCTGGTCGCTAAGCGGGCTAGACCCGTGGGAAACCTCCTTATGCAACGTATATGCCTCCTTTGATCCGAAGGAGGTCTGGAACCACAACCTGGGCTTTGTCGACTGTAATGAAGATGCCCGCTTTGTCGGAAGTTTCATCGAAGATTCCCTGCAGGAATATCTGGATGAACACCCGGAAAAGGATACGTCCGTGACCATCTTCTGGGGTATGCGTGCGGCGTTCCACGCAAGCGAAGGCTTCGTAGAAGCCGACTCCACGGAAATATTCCACTTTTCCACCTTGTTCCTGCACGAGGACTCCTCGGTCGTCACCATCCCCATTGTATACGAAGACTACCGCAAGGCCAAGGTATCTACGCGCGTCATCATCACTGACAACATGGGCGATACACTATTCGTTCACGACGAAAAGACGGCGCCATCGACTGTATCGGCTAAGGTCGCTCCGCAAACAGGGCTTCATATCTATGTACAAGAACGTTCCCTGCGGGAATTCCAAACCGAGCCCACCATCGTCAATACATCTCCCGGAGCACAGACTCTACTCGATACCATAAAGATGCAGGACAGGGTTCAGCCGCAGATAGCCCCCCGTTCCATCATAGAAATCGGGCCCGACATCAATGCCGGCGCCATAACGGGCGACACCGTATATTTCTATGCGCTGGATAACGGCAGCGGAATCAACCAGAACAGGATTACTGTCACCGCGGATTCGGACACGCTTGACCACGTATTCGATGAGCCCTTTATCAAGTTCAAGACTCCCTGCAAGAAGATTTGCAAGGTTCGCATTTACGCCGAAGACTACGCCCATAATTCAAGTCCGAAGCTTTACTGGAACTTTATCCCGGATGCAAGCAAGCCCTCGTTCACCGGGCCGTATTCCGAACTGGGAGGCGAATAATGAAACTGGCCTTCCGATTCGCTACGATTCTGCTTGTTCTCGGCGCCGTTCTGACGGGGGCACAGGAGTCCCCGAAATACCTGCACATTTCGACGAACCCCTCGTATGCCGAAGCCTATGTGGGCAGCATGCGGGCAAGGATTGCATCGAATCCAGATGTCGACCTTCCCGGATTCATCAAGGTTCCCGCAGGCGAGTCGAGCATACTTGTCACGATTTTCAAGCCCGGCTATAAGGACACATCGATTGCGGTCACGCTCAGCCAGGCTGACACATCGTACCTAATCGTTTCTCTCACCCCGAGTTACGACGACGAACACTTGCAATACCAGCAAAAAGCCCTCATGCACCGTTCCCGCAGGAACATCGGGCACAAGCTCATCGCCATATCCGCCGTCCCCCTAATTGCAAGCGGCATTACAGCCCTCATTGCAAGCAACGAGATTGACGAAGCCAACAGCAAGAAGGATATCATCGAAAAAAGCCTGATCCGCGAAGGCAAGGAATACGAAGCCAACCAGGAAAGTTTTAAAGACCACCGAAAGAATGCCAACACGTCTAGGAACATCGCCATCGGAACTCTTGTCGCTGGAGGAATCTTCCTCGGCTGCGGGATAGTCCTCTCCTTCTAGGTAGCAATATGAATAGCCCTATGAAAAAAATAGTCTTGACTCTAGCCTTCTGCTTCTTCTCGCAAGTAGGCGCCGCAGACCAGCAAGGCATATACGCCCAAGTAGAGCTCCTCTCGGGCACAAAGCAGAAGGCTCAGTTCCTCGGTATCGAGAAAGATACCGTGAGCCTCGGCGGCTACATCAAGAACAAGTTTACCATCGTAAAGTTCCCGAAGGCGCAATTCAAGAGTATCGTAGACGAGAAGGGCAACGACCTCCTGAATCAGGCAAGCACACCTGCGGACTCCGCCAGCACCGCCCCTGCCAATTCAACACCAAGCGTAGACCCCATCGTAGCAGATTCCGCAAAGGCAGATTCTACCATTTCGGATTCTGCAGCCACAGATACCGCAATCGCCACCACAGGCATTTCGAACAAAGTATTCGTCAGCTTTGAGCCCTCGGAGATTGACCAGGGAACAAGCGACCTGTTCAGCAACATCGCCTTCAGGCTTCTACATGAACTGGACACCGCCTTCTACATGCAGCGCTGGGAGAACACCCCTGAATGTAGCGACAGGGCCTGCATCCAGGAACACCTGAAAGGCTCAGGAGCAAAGGACATTATCTTCGGGAAGGCGATTCATGCAAAGCACCCCGACTCCATAAGCATCGAACTCACGCGCGTTTTCTACGAAGAAGACCTACCCACCATCAAGAAATCGCAGATTACCGTTTCGCGCGATGGAATCTTGCAGGACGCCCTCAAGGGAAATTCCTTTACATCACTCGTCAAGAAGGCTGCGGGCTTCCCCGTACCCACCAAGCAGGAACGCAGCTACATCCATGTGGAGACCGACCCGGAAGCGGCAACCATCTCGCGACCCGAGAAGGACGCCATCTGCAAGTCTCCCTGTACATTTGCCGTAACGGACACAGGGCGCATCGAAGTGAACGCCTACTGGAGCGTTGACAAGCACCTCTGGGGTGCGCAGACGTTCGTACATCCGCTCCCGGGCGATACCGCAAAAGTCTCGCTCAAACTCAAGCGCATTAATCCCGAAATCAAGATCGTGAGTAACCCCGTAGGGGCTGAAATTTTCCCGGGTACATCTGAAATCGATCGCAACAGCAAGTCCATCGGCACGACGCCGAAGGTCGTTACCCTCACGACGCCCGGCATGACAGCAATGCGCCTGAGGAAGGCCGGCTACCGCGACACGCTCGTAAACTTCTACGTGGCCCCCGTTTCGGAAATCAACATTGACGTTTCGATGGAACACCTCACCGACTTCCACGAAATCCAGAAGCAGGAGGAATGGTACCACCAGCGCAAAGTCTCGTACATCGGCAAGGTGCTAATGGGTTCTTCCATCGCGCCCGTATTGCTGGGTTCACTGCTGCTCTACCTGGGTCAGCAGGACTACGAAGACGCCGAAGATATCAAGAACGAGCTCACAATGCCAAGCGCATCGAAAGGCGCCAAATACAACGAGAAGGTAAAGAAGAACAAGGACCTTGTCGATTCCGGAGACCGCTATTCCATCATAGGCGGGACCCTTATCGGAGCGGGAATTGCCGTGTTCGGCCTGGGTCTATTCCTCACTTTCTAGCAAAAAACGCCAAATAGGTAAAAAAACACGTCTTTTTTACATGCTTGTGCACAGCAACCGCCCTTTAAAATGTAAATTTTTGATGATGCGAAGAACAGTTATCAAATTATTGCCCCTTTTGCTTTTGACTGCGACTGTATACGCGGCTGATTTCGAGCGCTCGAATTGGCGTAGCCAGATATACCTGCAGGCAGAACCCGCCTTTATAGAATTCGAAGCCCAGAACCCGCAGCTCCTTAAGGAGCCGCTCGACAAGGAAATCTTCACGGTTCCCCTAAGCGCGGGTTTCCTGTTCAGCCCCCTCTACACCCCCCTGTTCAAGGCCGATATTCCCTTCACCATCTGGCTTGGTGCCGAAGTAAACTCCATCCAGTTCCGTGAGATAGCAAGCGACCCCGAATACTGGGGAGTCGACGACAATGGCAACGTCGACAAGGAAAGTGACCTTTCCGAGTGGGGCGACGGCCGTACGCTTTCGTTCCGCGCCTATGCTCCTTCCGTAGTGGGCGGTTTCTCCGTGAACCTCGCCGGCGACTTCGACATCCGCGTGCTCGGCGGCTACGGCTTCCAGTTCTTCACCTTCATTAACGACTATTCCTCAAGCACCAGGGACCATACGGAAATACTCCCAACGGCATTCGTCTCCGGAGCCCTTGAATACCGCATCACCGAAATATTCCAGGACGTAGACCTCAAGATTGGCGTGAACGTACGCAAGGAATTCCTCCCCTACGAAAACGTCAAGGCGACCGACGCCTACAAATACGACAAGGAAAAGGACGTTGTCCCCTTTGGATACGAAGGCATAACTTTCGACAAGATCTCTTACAAGTGGCCCGTCCGCGTCGGCATCGAACTTTCGCTTGACTTCGGCCGCGAGAGCCACCGCGACCGTGGCATGCGTTTCAAGCTGCGTGACCGCGACCAGGTACTGCGCGACAACAGCGAAGTCAAGGATACCCTCAGCGACTGGGACTGCATGGCCATCGAGCGCGACTACCGGTTCTTCCTCGACGAAGACGGCGAACTGCCCGACATGAGCGAAGCCTACACCAAGACCCAGTTCTCCGATGTGCTGGAAAGTTTCCTCGCCTTCTGCCACCCGGCAGACCTCGCCACGAAGGAAAAGCTCTACGCGTCTCTCGATTCCGGAAAGGTCGAACTCAAGGAATACCAGGTCCGCCAGGAAGACTCCCGCTTTGACCAGGTCATGGCAAGCAACGACCCCGAGATGCTCGAAATGTTCCTGCAATACTACCCCGACTCCCCGCGCCGTGGCGAAGTCGAGGCCAAGATCCGCACTCTTAGCGAATACCACAAGTTCCGCGAGATTCAGGCACAGAACACCTTCAAGGCCTACCTCTCCTACCTGAACGACAACCCGAACGGAGCATTCAGGGACGAGGCAGAAGCAGGCATCTTCGAACTGGTGAAGAACAGCAACCGCCTGAAGGACTACGAAATTTACCTGAAGCGCTTCCCCAACGGCAAGTACGTTGAAGAAGCGAAGGCTGCCCTCAAGGGCGCAAACTCCAGCGCGCCGTCGCAGATGGAATACCAGGCTCCCGAGTACGTGCAGCCTGAGGAACCGGCACCCGCGGTGGAAGAGGACGATGACGACGAAGAAGAAGTCGAAGAAGCTCCGGCCCCCAAGGTAAAGAACAAGAAGGCAGCAAAGAAGGCGGCCAAGAAAAAAGCCAAAGCAAAAGCAAAGTCCAAGAAAAAGAGAAGATAATCTTCCCAAGCTCCAGGACTCATGAAAAAACTCGTCATACTAGCACTCCTCGTCGCAAGCCTTGCGTTTGCGACAGAATCCGTTATTGATTCCGCTACGCCCAACGCAACCGCACTCGAAGTGACAACACCCGAGACAGAAGCCGCACAGCAGGCTGGCATCTACGACAGGGTTATCGATTGGTACAACGACAACCTAAACTACGGGACAGTCGCACTTCTCATGGCAATCGAGAGTTCGTTCATTCCCTTCCCTTCGGAACTGGTAGTGCCGCCTGCAGCGTACAAGGCCATGCAGAAGGACTCCGACCTGAGCATAGTGCTCCTGGTACTATTCGCAACGCTCGGAGCACTCGCAGGAGCTTTCATCAACTACTTCCTATCCAAGTTCCTCGGCCGCCCGATTGTATACAAGTTTGCAGAAAGCCGTCTCGGGCATTTCCTGCTTCTCGACGCAAGCAAGGTCGAGAAGGCCGAAGTGTTTTTCCGCGACCACGGCGCCATCTCGACACTCGTCGGCAGGCTTATCCCTGCAATACGCCAACTGATATCGATTCCGGCGGGACTTTCCAACATGAAGATCTTGCCTTTCGCCCTATACACGGCCATCGGCGCCACGTTCTGGAATATCATCCTCGCCATACTCGGCTACCTCGCCCACGGGCAGAAGGATGTCATCCAGGCTTACAGTCATGAACTTTCTATAGGGCTGGTCGGGCTCGGCGTGCTGTTCATTGCCTACATGGCATGGAACGCCTTCAAGCCCAAGAAACAATAGCTAGAACTCGCAGTTCTTGACACAACGGTTTTTCTCGAAAATCGCTTCGAGGACCTTTATTCCCTTGTTGTACCTGCGGTAGGGACCATTGCGCAATCCGTACTCGAAGGTCATTTCTTCCTTGAGCGCACCCAGTTCGTCATAGATCTTCGCGACGCCATGGATTTGCCCCTTGGAATAGGGAATCTTGCGCCACACGAGTCCACGCTCATTGTATTCCTCGCTCATGCCGTCAAGGACCCCCGCATTGTAGATTTCGCGCTTTTTTTTCCGACCGTTATCAAAGTAGTCCGTGCTTATGCCGTCCTCGATGCCGTCCTTGTAGCCAATGGTCTGCCACGGTTTTCCGTTCTCGTAGAAACTCTTGAACACGCCATCGAGTTTTCCGTTCTTGTACGGAGCCTCGACCGCGACCTTCCCGTTAGGGTGGTAACTTATCGCCACGCCCTCACGGATATCCGTACCCTGTTGAACCATATAGACCCTAGAGACGCTCCCATCAGGAAAATTTTCGCGGACTGTGTCAAGTGCGGCAACGTTCGCCGGGGCAGGATCCTTCTGGGGAACCGCCTTTTTTTGCGCAGCAAGGCCGTTGCTAATAGCACAACACAAAATAAGCACGAAAATTTCTTTTTTCATCGACTAAAAATGTAGCATATTCGCTCTAGATTATGTATTTTGTGGGGCGTAATGCGTATTACTTTTTTAAATCCGCCCTTCCATCCGATGTTCAGTCGTGAGTCGCGCAGTCCGTGCGTGACCAAGTCCTCTACACTTTATTGGCCCATGTTCCTGAGCTACGCAGCCGGTACCGTCGAAGCCGACGGCAACGAAATCCAGCTCATCGACAGCCCCGCCATGGAACTCGACCTTCCAAAGACTTTGGAAGGCATCAAGAAGTTTGACCCGGCACTCGTCGTCTGCAGCACGAGTACACCGAGTATATTGAATGACCTCAAGGTGGTGCACGCCATCAAGGAAACTCTCCCGAACACGAAGGTCGCCATCATGGGCACGCACGCCACCGCCGAGCCGCTGGAATCCATGGAGATGGAACCCGCCCTCGATTTCGTGATTATCGGCGAGGCGGACTACACCGCGAGGAACCTCGTGCGCTACCTGCGCGGCGACATCAAGGAAATTTCTAGTATCGCGGGCCTCGCCTACCGCAAGGCGGACGGCACGACCGACTTCCAGCCCGAAGGCCCGAAGATCGAGAACCTCGACGAACTCCCGTGGGTCTCGAAGGTCTACCGCAAGCACCTCTACAGCTGCTACAAGAAGTATTTCTACGGTGCAAACCTCAACCCACTGATTGTGATACTCTCGGGTCGCGGTTGCCCGAACCGCTGCAGCTACTGCGTGATTCCGCAGACGCTCAACGGCCACAAGTTCCGCCGCCGCACGCCGAAGGACGTGGTGGACGAACTACAGTACATCAAGGACAATTTTGAAGACCTGGGCGAAGTCTTCTTCGAAGACGACACGTTCACCGCAAGCCACGAGCACGTGCGCGAAATCTGCAACCTGATTCTGGAACGCGGCCTCAAGATTACCTGGAGCTGCAACGCCCGCGCCGACGTACCGCTCGACCTGCTCAAGCTCATGAAGAAGGCTGGCGGCCGCGAAATGTGCGTAGGCTTCGAGAGTGCAAGCCCCGTGGTTCTCGAGAACATCCACAAGGGTGTGAAGAACACCGACAAGGCCATCGAGTTCACGAAGAACGCCCGCAAGGCAGGCCTGCTGGTGCATGGCTGCTTTATGGTAGGCAACCCGGGCGACACTCCGGAAACTCTCCGCATGACGCTCGACTACGCCAAGAAGTTGAACCCCAACACGGCGCAGTTCTACCCCATCATGGCGTACCCCGGTACCGAAGCGTACAAGGAAGCCCTCGAAAGCGGCGCATTACAGACAAAGGATTACAACCAGTGGCTCGACAAGGACGGGTTCCACCGCACCACCATCCAGCGTGGCGAACTCACCAGCCAGGCACTCGTTGACTTCTGCGACAAGGCCCGCCGCGAGTTTTACCTGCGCCCGAGCTACATATTCCGCCAGGGAATCATGGCCATCAAGAACCCGCGCGAACGCTACCGCGTAATGCGTGGATTCGGCACGCTCGTGAAGCACCTGTTCCGCAAGCACGGGCAATTGGCCCCTGTGGCACGCCAGGCCCCGACGATAAAGCAGTAGCGAATCGGCAGGCAAACCAACCTTATTTAAATCCCGGTTCTTACGCCGGGATTTTTTCCATTTTGCTATATTGCCCCCAAAAAGGAGAAACGATGATTTGCAAGAAGTGCGGTAGAAAATACAACGACGACATGCCCAAATGCCTGTGGTGCGACGCACCGAACGAAGGTCCGGACAACGCCCCCGAAACTGAGACCCAAACATCCGACGAGCAGCAAAGCGCATTCAACCAGGAAGAGCCTGAAAATGTCGTGCGCGGCAAGAGCGCCATCCTCTGGACAAAGATTGTCATCGTCCTGGGCGTTATCGTCGGGCTTTTTTCTGAATTTGCCATTATTGTTGTCAAGCCCTACCTGGAATCATCAGTGAACAAAGCCGCGATTCAGCCAACAATGTTCCTCGGTACCGCATTTGCATTCCTCTTTTACCTGTTCCTGGTCTTCGTATTCTGCTGTGTTCTCCTCGTCGCGGCATTCAAGTCCTGTAGATGGCTTTACAATACCGTCAAGACATTGCGTAAGTTCACAGCAACGACCTTTTCGCCCATTGCCGCCGCAATCTGTACTCTAATTCCCGGGTTTTGCGGAATTTTCGACTACTACATTTTCAAGGATATCCTCAACCGCCAAGAAAAAACGCTCGCACAACGGAAGGCCAAGTTTGTCGCGCCGGCCCCCGGGATGCTCAAGTGGATTCTCATGTTGTCGGTCGTAAGCCTCATCCCCTCTGTCGGCTACGAACAGATCGCCCTCCGCATGCTCTCCCTCGCCTTAATCGTTTCTGCCGCTGTAGTCTACATCAAGGTCATGACGGTAATCATCGAGAACGAGAAGACTCTCTCTATCATCCGCGAGCGCGAACTCCTGGAACGCAAAGTCGATGAAATCCTCGCCCAGCGGGAAAAACAATAAACTTTTTTACTACTATTACTTATACTATGAGTGAAAACTGCCTTTTCTGCAAAATCATCAAGGGTGAAATCCCTTCCAAGAAAATCTACGAAGACGATGACGTTTTCGCCTTCTACGACATAGCCCCGCAGGCCCCGGTGCACTTTCTGGTGGTGCCGAAGCGCCATATCGCGACCATCATGGACATGAAGCCCGAAGACTGCGAGCTCGTGGGCAAGATGCTTTACCGCGCACAGCTCATCGCGAAGGACCTCGGCCTCGAAGAGGGCGGCGCCCGTTTCGTGTTCAACTGCAAGGCTGATGCCGGCCAGACGGTATTCCACATCCACCTGCACGTCGTTGGCGGGCAGCAGATGGGCTGGCCTCCGTTCCCGACCGTCTAGGCAAACCGCGCCGCCGGCGCTAGAAGATGATCAAGTCCCGTGCCATAGTCCTGCACCGCTACGCCTACAGCGACTCCAGCTGGATCGTGAAGGCGCTTACGGAGGAATGCGGCATTGTCTCCTTCATCGTGAAGGGAGGCAAGCGCAAGGAGTCGCCCTTCAAGGGCGCGCTCGACCCGCTCGCCCTGAGCGAAGTCGTATTCCGCGAAAACCCGAACGCAGAACTGCTGTTCGTGAAAGAAGCTAGCGTCATCGAATGGCACCCCCACCTGCGCGAAAACCTCCTGAAAACGGCGAAGGCGCAGGTCATGACCGAAATCGTATTGCGGTACGCGCCCGCAGGCGTCCCGCTCGAAGGGGAATTCTCGCTACTGGAAAATGCGCTCGCCGCGCTCGATGCCGTGAACAGTAGATCAGGCATTTTCGCCCGCTGGCTACTTGGCATCTGTGACCTGTGGGGCTATACGCTCGACATGCACACCTGCAGCCGCTGCGGTCAAGCGATCGAGGGCGCTCCAGCGGATTTCCACCCGGAAACGGGCGCTTTTGTCTGCAAAAATTGTCTCGGAGTCGAAACTCCCCGCGCCAGGAAGGAAACTCTCGACGGTTTTTACGCACTACGCTCAGACAACGAGCCTGCGACTCCGGAATATGTCGAAAATGCGCTCCTCGCCTACCTGCGCAACCACATCGGGTTCATGCGCGAAATAAACTCGCTCAAATTTCTAAATGAAACACGCAAGTTATTTCCGGAAGTACAATAAGACCAAACCCCAACATAATTGCTAAATTTTACACGCTGAGAAAAGCGCGGTTTATAAGCGCGGTTCATAAATAGGAGATGCTATGCTTACTGCGGAAAATATCCGCGCCTTGAAGGGCACGGGCAAGAAAGTTTCGATGATTACCGCCTACGACTTCGCATTCGCCCAGATGGCAGAAGCCGCCGGAGTCGACCAGATTCTCGTGGGTGACAGCCTCGCGAACACCATGCTCGGCTACAAGAGCACCCGCGAAATCGGCATGACCGAAATGCTCATCTTCGTTGCCGCCGTCTGCCGCGGCGCACCCAACACACACGTAGTGGCCGACATGCCCTACCTGAGCGACAAGGATCCGCAAACCGCATACGATAACGCTAAGCGCTTCATGGACTTAGGTGCGGCAAGCGTCAAACTCGAGGGCACCCCCGAAGGCGTCATCGAATACCTGCGCAGCAAGGACATTCCCGTCTGCGCACACCTCGGGCTGCTCCCGCAGACTGCCGAAAACTTCAAGCAGAAGGGCAAGACCGAAGAAGAGGCCCGCGCCATCGAAGAAGCCGCCAAGTTCGTGGATAGCCTCGGCTGTTTCGAAACCGTACTCGAGCACATCCCCGAAGAACTCGGCAAAAAGATTACCGGCGAGGTGAAAAGCGTCACCATCGGTATCGGCGGCGGCAAGTTCACCGACGGACACGTGCTCGTGATGCATGATGCGCTCGGAATGCACCCGCGCAAGCTCCCGCCGTTCGCCACGAAGTTCGTCGACATGTATTCCCTGGGCGTAGAAGGCATGCGCAAGTACGTGGAGAGCGTGAAGAACGAAGCTTGATCCCGTCGATAGAATTTTTTCCACCGACAATTGATAAAATTTTTGATGCTAGGCAAAAAAAATCTCGTCGCTGACGAGATTTTTCTGTAGATGTTACGAAAATCACAATTAATTCTTTGAGTATCATTAAGTTACAAGCAAAAAATATTGACGCCGGCAAAAGGAGCCAAATCGCCTGGAAAGCGCGTAGTTACTGGGCTCCAGCGATTTTACATACAAACTAATTTTCGCATTCCCTAAGACAAAAAAATTGTCTTGTCAATAGTTTTTTGAAAAAAAATGAAAAAATTTTTAAAAAGGTGTTGATTTTTTGTGAAAATAAAGTTATTTTAATGTCATCAAAACAATTAACCCTCAAAAAAGGAAGAATACAATGGCTACAACAAAGAAACCCGCTGCTAAGAAACCCGCTGCCAAGAAGGCTGTCGCCGCTAAGAAGCCGGCTGCCAAGAAGGTCGCCGCCAAGAAGCCCGCTGCCAAGAAGGCTCCGGCTAAGAAGGCTGCTCCGGCCAAGAAGGCTGCTGCTAAGAAGCCGGCCGCCAAGAAGGTCGCTGCCAAGAAGCCGGCCGCCAAGAAGGTTGCCGCTAAGAAGCCGGCTGCCAAGAAGGCTCCTGCTAAGAAGGCTGCCAAGAAGTAATTCTTCTTTGCTCTCTTTTTGGAAAGGACCCGCTCTGCGGGCCCTTTCTTTTTTGTCGCGCTTATTGCTATCTTTAACGCATGATTTCGGAAAAAGACCTCGAAGAACTCCAGAAAATTCCCCTAGACGAACGCGTCAAGCGCGTCGAAGCCCTCCTCGAAAAGAAGGAAAACCCGCGCGGATTCGAACTCGGACTCCTCCTCGCCCTCAAAATGGGTCAGGAAATCCGCGAGAAGAAACCTCTCGGGAGCGAATCGGGCGACCTCGTCGCCAGCTGGAGCGACAAGTATTCCGAATACCTCATCGAAGAAGCCATCGCCAGTGCGAAGGAATTCATGCTCCATCCGGGCGCCATCGCCGAAAAGATCAAGGCGGGCATGAACAAGTTTGAGCAGAAACCGGAAGAAGGGCAACAGGATGCCGCGCCGGAGGCCAACAATGGCTAACAAGCTGCTTGCCACCATCGATATCGGGAGCATGAGCTGCATTATGCTCATCGCCGCCTTCGAGGACGGGAAACTCGTCCCGAAACTCCAGAAAGTGAAAATCTGCAAGCTCGGCGAAGATATATACGAGCACGGGCGCATTACCGAGAAGAAAATCCAGGAACTTGTCGACGTGATGACGTCGTTCCGCATGGACCTGCACGCCCTGGGCGCCGACATCCAGGCAGCCGCCATGACAGAAGCCATGCGCAAGGCAGAAAACCAGGAAGAAGTCGTCGATGCGGTCGAAAAGGCACTCTGGTTCCGCCCGCAAATTATCAGCGGCGAAGAAGAGGGCAAGCTCACCTACCGTTCCGTGAAGGAATGGCACGGCGAAGGCATCGTCACCATCGACATCGGCGGCGGTTCGACCGAACTCAGTAACGGCGAGACCACGTTCTCGATTCCCGTGGGCGCTCTCAAGATGTTCAAGGCGATGGGCCCCATCCCGGGCCCCGAATACAAGAAGTTCGTCAAGGAAACTTTCAAGGAAGTGAGCTTCAAGGGCATGACCAAGAAGCCCGTCTACCTTATCGGCGGTACGGGAACCGCTCTCGCCATGGTATTCCTGGACAAGCAGAAGTTCGACTACAAGGCCATCGAAGGGCTCGAGATGAGCATCGCCGACCTCGACGCCGTCACCACACGCATTTCGAACCTCTCGAAGGAACTCCGCGCGATGCTTCCCGGACTCGAGAACGGCCGCAGCGACGTCATCATCTGCGGGCTGTTCTGGCTCAAGTCGCTCCTGGAGAAGTTGCGCGTCGAAAGATTCTTCATCAGCACTGCCGGCATCCGCTTTGGCCTGCTGTACCCGCCGGAACCCGAGCCAGAAGCAAAACCGAAGGCGAAAAAGACTCCGCCCTGGCTGAAGAAGAAGGAAGAGAATTCCGCCGTTGAAGGTGAGGAAGGCGCAACCGACGCTGAATAATCCATGGACCCTATCTCCCCAAAGGGGATAACTCTACTACGGCAACAAGTTGCCAAGTATCGTATAGCATCTTCGATGCTCCAGGGTGACAGTTGCTTACACTTCAACGAGTGTCGCGACGAGGCAAGAAACCTTCGTGGCGCCGCTACCCGCAAAATCAATATCCTGCCCGCGCTTCCATGCAGTGCGGGCTTCTTTATACACCGACTTGACGGCGGCAAGCACGTCACGCGCAAAGGAATCGAGCGCGAATTCGCTGTAGTTGGAACTCACCATGATGAACCCGTTCTGGTTCAGGGCCTGCGCACATTCTGCAACGAGCGGCATCAGGTGTTCGCGCACGTTGAAGTTCAGGCCCTTGAAGCGCGCGAAACTCGGCGGGTCGAGCACGATTCCGTCGAACTTGAAGCCCTTCTTGATAGCCCAGCGCACGTATTCGAGCGCGTTCCCGCGGAAAAATTCACCTGGGCGCAGGTCGAGACCGTTCAGCGCGTAGTTTTCGCGGCCCTTGTCGAGAATCTTGCCGCTGATGTCGGCGTTTGTCGCAACTGCAGCACCCCCGAGGCGCGCGTGCACCGAGAAACTGCACGTGTAACTAAAGAGGTTGAGGAAACGCGGCCCGTTTATACCAGTATCGGACGCAGGTTTATCGCTGGCGTTAGACTGCGCGCCGACAGGAACTGCACCGGTCATCGCGCGGAAGCGGTCTTCCACCTCGAGGCGCACGTGACGCATGTCGAGGAACAGCCCCGGGTTGACAGTATCAAGTAAGTCCACATGGAAGCGCGCGTTGCCTTCTCGTACCGTACCTACGGCAGCCTCGCGGGTTCCGAAAGCCACCTCCATAGGCGCGTTCTCAAGCGACTTGCCCGAGCGGGAGAGACGCTCCTTCACCACAATGCACGCGGGGTTGAACATCGCGGCCACCGCATCCACGAACTCGCGGCGACGCGGGAGCATCTCCGACCCAAAGAACTGCACCTGCAGGCGGTCGCCGAAGCGGTCGAGCGTAAGCCCCGGAAAGCCATCGGCGGCTCCGTTCACAATGCGATAAGCGTCCGTCACATCGAACAGCGGCGAACGTTTTTCATTTGCAATTTCTAGGAGATGACGCATGGTAAAAAGCCGCGTCAAGCCTTGTCCATCGACTTGATCTGGTCGACGAACTCGCCCACTTCCTTGAACTCGCGGTAGATGGAGGCGAAACGCACATAGGCGACCGGGTCGAGTTTCTTGAGTTCCTGCATCACGAGGTTGCCGATGGTATCGTAGCCCACCTCGGAATTGTCGTTCACCGGCAGGGCGTTCTCGACGCGGGTTGCCAGTTCTTCGATATCCTCGGACGTAAGCGGACGCTTCTTGCACGAGTTCATGATGCCGCGAATCAGCTTTTCGCGCTGGAAAGGTTCCTTCTCGCCACTCCGCTTGACAACCGTCAAAGGCTGCATTTCGATATACTCGCGGGTCGTGAACCTGCGGCCGCAGGCCAGGCACTCACGCCGTCTGCGGATGGCGGTTCCACTCACGCGGCTATCGACCACCTTGTCGTTGTCGTTCTTGCAAAAGGGGCAAATCATGGCTAGAATATAGGATATTTTGCGGGAAAAAGCAATTATTTTCTCGCTCAGTCCTTGATGCAGCGGACACTGATCAGAGTATTCTTTCGGTTTTCGAACCAGCCCGTAGTGTCATTTTCGAAGCGAAGGTTCAAGGTAAAGGCCTCGTCGTCATCGATTTCGGCGGAACTCCAGAAGAACGCCCCGGAATTAATGATGGAGAGACGCCCTTCGCCACGGGTTTCGCTCCTGTCAAGCGCGACTCCCCCGGGGAGCGCCGTAAAACCATAGTCATCCGTACCGGCAGAATAGTTGCCCTTCTCGTTCCAGGCCGTCGTCGCCTTGAGCTTACCGCCCGCAACCTTGGTGCCCCCGGCAAAATCGACCAGGGTCGTCCAGTCGTCTTCACTCGGCAGGCGCCAACCGCGCGGGCACGCCTTCATGGCGGCATCCCAGTCGTAGAAGCACCCGTACATGGTAAACGCCTCAAACTCCCGGCACACGCTGCCTTCCATATCGTAGTTGAGGTTCTCCGCCATCCACACCTGCTCGCCAATCTGCACGGTCTTGTAAGTCTGACCATCGCGCAAGTCCTTGAGTGTTCCGGCATCGACATCATAATTCACGAAGGAACCACTGGACGTATCGTCACCGCAGGCAGCAAGCATCAACGACAAGAAGAGTGCCGCACATCCCGTGCCCACTGCGCCCCAAAAATTCCTGACCTTGATACTCATTCCTGCCCTCCATCAAGTATTGCGTGCATAAGAAATATAAAAAGGAGATGGCGGCTCGGAGGCCGCCATGACGTTATAAATGGCGGCGCAATGGTCGACATGAAAATAAAAAAGGCGGCTCGGAGGCCGCCATGACGTTTTTTACAGAGGAATGTCGACGCGAATCGCGAGCGATTGCCTTATCCGTTCACCTTCTTGAAGTCGGCGACGTTCTGCGCGAACTCGGCGAGGTATTCCTTGGCCTTCGCGGCAACTGCCTCGGGCACGTAGCCGAATTCCTTCTCAAGCACGCCAGCCGGAGCGGAAGCGCCGAAGCGTTCCAGGCCGCAAGCCTTGCCGAACCCGCCGACCACGCGGTCGAAGAGAACCGGAAGGCCGCTGGAGAGAGCGAACACCGGAGTCCAGGGCACGAGCACCTGGTCGCGGTAAGCCTTGTCCTGCTTGAGGAAGAGAGCCGGGCTGATCATGGAGACGACGCGCACGGCCTTGCCTTCGGCACGGAGGAGTTCAGCAGCCTGGTGTTCCAGGAGCACGTCAGAACCGTTTGCGACGAGAGTGAGGTCCGGGTTCTTGCCGGCGGCGGTATTGTCGCTCACGATGTAGGCGCCCTTGCGGCAGGCCTTCGCGGCTTCGTAGCGGTTTTCGCCGGGGAGCGTGTTCACCACCTGGCGGGTAAGGATAAGCGCCGTCGGGCTGTCGTTGTTCTCGAAAGCCATTTCCCAGGCGGCGAGAGTCTCGAAAGCGTCTGCCGGACGGAGCACGAGCATTTCGGCCTTGCCGTTTTCCTTCGTGAGGTCTTCGAGCAGGCGGATCTGCGTTTCGTGTTCGATGGGCTGGTGCGTCGGGCCATCTTCGCCCACGCGGAAGCTATCGTGCGTGAACACGTACTTGACCGGGAGGCCCATGAGGGCGGCCATGCGGATGGCGGGCTTCATGAAGTCGCTGAACACGAAGAACGTGGCGCAAATCGGGAACAGGCCCTTCTGCAGCGCAATACCGTTCATGATGGCGCCCATCGTGAGTTCCGCGACGCCCACCTGGACAAACGCGCCCTTGAAGTCGTTAGCGCGGAAAATACCCGTCTTGTTGAGGAACGCCTGCGTGTTGTCGGAGTTGGAGAGGTCGGCGGAACTGCAAATGATGTTGTGGAAGTTTTCGGCGAGGTAGCCGAGCACCGTACCGCTCGTAACGCGGGTAGCCACGCCTTCCTTGATGGGGAGGCTGGAGAGGTTGAGCACCGGAGCCTTGCCGGAGAGCCATTCATTGAGGGTCGCGGACTTCTCGGCATTTGCCTTGTCCCAAGCGGCCTTGGCCTTCTTCCATTCGGCAACTTCCTTGCGAAGTTCGTTTGCGCGGGCTTCGAATGCAGCCTTCACATCGTCGAACACCTGGAACGGGTCGTCCGGGTTACCGCCAAGGTTCTTGACCGTCGCGGTAGTAGAAGCACCGGCAGCGTTGAGCGGCTGCCCGTGCGTAGAAACTTCGCCTTCGTAGCTCTTGCCGTCTTCGGCAACGGCGCCCTTGGCCATCGTGGTGTGGCCGAACACGAGCGTCGGCTTTTCCTTCTCGGCCCAGGCTTCCTTGAATGCCTTGCGCAGTTCGGCGATGTTGGAACCGTCGCATTCGATAACGCGGAAACCCCATGCCTTGTACTGGCCGACGAAGTCGTGGCTCATCACGTCTTCGGTCTTGCAGCTCAGCTGCACCTGGTTCGCGTCGTAGAAGAAGATGAGGTTCGAAAGCTTGAGGTGACCCGCGATGCGGCCCACGCCGTAGGCAATTTCTTCTTCGAGGCCGCCGTCAGAAACGAGGCAGACCGTCTTGTGCTCGAGGATGGAACCGAAGCGTTCCACCATGAAGCGTTCGGCGATGGCGGCGCCAAGGGCGATGCCGTGGCCGATACCGAGCGGGCCCGAGGAGTTCTCGATGCCGAGCATCACGTCCAGTTCGGGGTGGCCGGGAGTGCGGCTGCCGAGCTGGCGGAAGTTCTTCACGTCGTCGAGCGTGAGGCGGTTCGTGAGGACGAGCTCGGAGTACAGGAGCGGGCTCATGTGGCCCGGGTCCATGAAGAAGCGGTCGCGGCCCATCCATTCGGCGTCGTCCGGGTCGTAGCGCAAGAATTCCGCGAACAACAGCGTGATGGCGTCGGCGGCGCCCATCGCACCACCCGGATGCCCGGACTTCGCCTTCTGCACCATCGCGGCAGAAAGGATTCGGACGTTGTCGGCTGCTTTCGTAACTAGGGAGTCTTGCACGGTAAAACCTCTTTAGGGTATTGTTATTTACGCGCCAAATTTAGTTTTTTTTACGCATTATCTCAAGGCATCCGCGCCAAGTTAAAGCACGATAACATAAAAAGTTATATTTTTGCCTACGCACAAAACCCGATACAAGGTATCGTCAAATGAAGATCAAAGACTCTATTTTATTGTTGCTCAAGAACTTACTACATCCCGTCGGCATTGCAGGCCTAGTAATAGCCCTCGCCATACCCTTCCTTATTTATCTTGCCGGCGACCCCAGCGGCAGCCACAAGGAAATCATCCGCCAGCTTGATCTGAAACTGCCCCTCTGGCTGTTCATTGTCCAGCTACTAGCCGGCATCGCCCTCCTTTGCTCCCTCCACAAGGATTTCGGCAAATGGTTCAAGGGAATTCTCCCCGAAAAGTCGTTCTGCATTGTCTCCGTAATCTTCGCCACAGCCATAGCCATCTTCGCCGGAACGCAAATCGAGGCTCGTCACCGCGTGCAAAGCGACGAGAGCGTGTTCATGGCCGTCGCCCAGAACATGTACTACAACAACGAGTCGGGCACGTGCAACCAGGGCATATTCACAGACCACACCCTCACCTGCACATCCAAGTCCAATAGTTTCAAGACAAAGGGACTAGCCTTCCTCTACTACCTCGGCATGCCCGTGTTCGGCAAGGACCTCCACTGGATTTTCAATGCCGAACTCATGATGCTCCCGCTCGCGTTCCTGCTCATGTTCCTCGCGATTGTCGCCTGGACTAGGCAGCCACTACTCGCCTTCTTCGCTTCACTCCTCATGGCACTGCAGCCCACTGTGCTGTTCCAGTTCCGTGCCATGTCGGTCGAACCGCTCTACATTTTCCTCTCCGCGCTCTCCCTGTTCTTCTTCAAGTGGGCCTACGACCGCAACACCGTCAAGCACTGGACTCTGCTCGCACTTACGCTCGCCTTCTTCGCGCAGACCCGTCAGGAGACCGCCTTCTGCCTTTTCGCTTTCATCTTCTTCGCACTTCCGAAACTGCTCGACAGGAGGGATTTCAAGGCCCCCTCTTTCTTCGTGACACTCTCGCTATTCTCGGTACCGGCACTCCTTACCATCAGCTACTTCCAGGGATTCGGATTCCAGGGCGGTGAATTCGAGGCACACGGGCATTTCTTCGAAGATCTAGCCAAGAACTGGACCGAAATGACCCGCCCGCTCAAGGAAAACGGCGAACTCGAGAACCCATTCCTCACCTACTTCAACTACCTGTTCGCCATCGGAGCCATCTACCTCGTATTCCGCGCCATCTACGACGCCAGGAAGGGTGACAGGTTCTACCTGTGGACACTCGTGTTCCTGGTCCTCTACCACGTCCAGACCTACATGATCCTCGAGAACGTCTCGGGAGACTTTTCTATCCAGATTAACCAGCGCTATAGCCTAGTGATGCTACCCAGCATGGCCTTCGTCGGGGCGCTCCCCATCGCGCATGCCATCGAGTACTTTGCAGATAGCATAGACAACAAGAACCGCGCAAAAATCGCCTTCGCCGGGATGCTCATCGCCGCAATAGTCTTCAGCGGCTGGACGTTCCACTACAAGGAAGACTTCAACAAGAATATCATGTACAACCGTAACCACCTGACCACCGAGGAGTATGAGATTCTCGGGTGGCTCAAAGAACAGCCCGCAAAGGACCGCTTCTTCATTTACGGCAGGCCGTGGCACTTCGTGGGTTACGGGATTTCGTCCATCCATTACGACAGGGCGCGCCAGATGTCCACCGCGGAACTGGATGAACTCGTCGAAAAGTACAAGGGCGAAGTCTACTACATTCGCGGTCTGGACTGCTGGGACAGCCACACCTATCACAAGAAGGCCGTGGAGCACCGCATTCCCACTACCTGCGACGTTTTCGAACGCGAAATGGACCTCGTGGGCGTGAAGAACATCCTCATCACCAATAATTACTGGGTACAAATAGCGAAATTCAACGGACGCAAGACATACAACCCGGAAAAAATCATCGTCGTAAAGGACATCGAGCCTGTCCTCGACAGCCTGGGCGTCAGCTTGAAAATTCTGCTCAAGGAAACCTCCGAGGCAAGCAAGAACTGGAACTACACGGCAACCCTCAACGGGAAAATCATAGGAGCCGCTCCGTACCAGGAAGGGTTCTACGAAATTTGGAATGCGGCCGACAGCCTGCAGCAGGGCTACAACCAGTTCCGAGTCGTCGTCATGGACACGGAAAAGCACACGAAGCTCGCCGACATTTCCAAGTACTACTTCAACAATGCCGGCGGCGCCATGCCGCTTCCGCAATCAATGCTTGCCGAAAACCGCCAGGACTGGGGCAAACTTCACTGGGGCAAGAGCATCGAGGACCACGAGATGGTACTTGATGGACAGCACTTCACCACGGGTTTCTCGACCCACGCCTCATCCGAAACGGCCTTCAATCTCGAGGGCAAGTACCGCGCATTCCGCATCTCCTTCGGGCTGGATGACGAAAGCCTCTGCAGCGAGGGTGTATCCGTCCAGATTCTCGGTGACGGCAACGTGCTCGCCACAAGCCCCGTATTCCAGAATGGCGTGATACACACCCTTTCCGCAAATACGGAAGGCATCCAGAAACTCACCCTCAAGACCGTGCCCAAGGGGAGCATCGACTGTAGCCACGTCGACTTCGTGCACCCCTTCCTGATACCTTAATTGCTATATTAATCGCATGTTGTTATCCGTAATCATCCCCGTCTTCAACGAAGAAGAAATCGTCGCAGAAACCTACCGCGTCCTGGAAGAAGAACTCAAGGACGTGGAGCACGAACTCATATTCGTGAACGACGGCTCGAAGGACAAGACGCGCGAAATCGTCGAGGGCCTGCTTCCTAGCAACCCGAACAACAAGATTATCAATTTCAGCAGGAATTTCGGGCACCAAGCCGCATTCAGCGCCGGCCTCGACCACGCCATCGGCGATGCAGTGGTCATCATTGACGGGGACCTGCAGGATCCGCCCAGCCTCATTCACGAAATGCTTGAGAAGTGGCGCGAGGGTTACCAGGTCGTCTATGCGCAGCGCAACAAGCGCAAGGGCGAAACCATCTTCAAGCGCTTTACCGCGTTCTGCTTCTACCGCCTTATCGGCAAGCTCACGAATATCGAGATTCCGCCCGATACCGGCGACTTCCGCCTGATGGACCGCTGCGTGGTGAACCAGCTCAAGAACCTCCCCGAAAGGAGCCGTTTCTTGCGCGGGCTCGTCTGCTGGGTCGGCTTCAAGAAAATCGGCGTCAAGTACGACCGCGCCGAGCGCACCGCAGGCAAGTCCAAGTACCCGCTCAAGAAGATGGTGCACCTCGCCTTCGACGGCATTACCGGCTTCAGTTCCGCTCCGCTCAAGGTCAGTTTCTACATGGGTGTTTTCGCGACCATCGTGGGCCTCGGCGTACTCGTCTGGTCCATCCTCGAGAAGTTCCTCAGCCCCGCAACGACCGTTCCCGGCTGGGCATCGCTCATGACGGCCATCGTGTTCTTTGCCGGCGTGCAGCTCATGACCATCGGCATCCTCGGTGAATACATCGGCCGCATCTACGACGAAGTCAAGCAGCGTCCGCTCTATATCGAAGACAAGGGACAAGACCGGAAAGCCTCGTAATAGCAGATTTTCCATGGCCCGCGCACGCAAGACAATCACTCCGGACCCGTATGCGAAACCGATAGCGAAACCGCTACCGCCCGAGAAGAGCTTACCCGGAAAACTGCAACAGTTCCAGTCGCCGACACGAGCGAACTTTGAACTCGTCAGCCCTTACGGGGCAGCAGGCGACCAGCCGAAAGCGATTGAAGAACTCACCGAAGGTTTCAAGAATGGCGAACAGTTCCAGACGCTCCTCGGCGTGACCGGTTCGGGCAAGACGTTCACCATGGCAAACGTCATCAAGAACGTGGGCAAGCCGACACTAATCCTCACGCACAACAAGACGCTCGCGGCACAGCTCTACCAGGAGTTCAAGGCGTTCTTCCCCCACAATGCGGTGGAATACTTCGTAAGCTATTATGACTACTTCCAGCCCGAAGCCTACATCCCGCACACGGACACCTTCATCGAAAAAGACGCCAGCATCAACGACGAGATTGACAAGTTGCGCCTGCGCGCGACCGCGAACTTGCTCACCCGCCGCGACGTGATTATCGTCGCCTCCGTGAGCTGCATCTACGGTCTGGGAAGCCCGAGCGAATACTTCGACCTGATGGTACGAATCAAGAAGGGTGACGTCTACGACCGCGACAAGATTCTGCACGACTTGGTGCGCATCCAATATACGCGAAACGACTTCAGCCTAGAGCGCGGCTCTTTCCGCGTGCACGGCGACGTGATCGAGATCCACCCGAGCTATGACGAAGAAGGACTCCGCATCGAACTTTTCGGCGATGAAGTAGACCGTCTCGTAAGATTCAACATCATTACCGGCGAAGTCACGCAGGAAATGGACGAGATGACCATCGCTCCGGCAAAGCACTTCGTCACGAAAGAAGAAGGCCGTGCGGGAATTTTGCAACGCATGCAGGTGGAACTCACCGAGCGCCTCGCGGAACTCGACAAGGAAGGCAAGGTACTGGAATCGGCCCGCCTCAGCAGCCGTACCCGCTACGACATGGAAATGATTCGCGAGACCGGCCAATGCAGCGGCATCGAGAACTACTCCCGCATCATTGAGAACCGCGCACCGGGTACGCGCCCCTTCACGCTTATCGACTACTTCGGCGATGACTGGCTCCTGATGATTGATGAATCCCACGTGAGCATTCCGCAAGTGGGCGGCATGGCCGAAGGCGACAAATCCCGCAAGACAACGCTGGTGCAGTACGGGTTCCGCCTCCCCTGCGCGCTGGACAACCGCCCGATGAACTTTGCCGAATTCGAGTACATGTACCCCAAGCAGGTGCTCTTCGTGAGCGCCACTCCCGGCGATTACGAGTTGAAAAAGACTGGCGGCGTGGTGACCGAACAAATTAACAGGCCGACCGGTCTCTTGGACCCGAAAATCGAGATGTTCCCCATCAAGGGTCAGATGGACGTTTTGCTGTATCGCATCGAGGAAGTCGTCAAGAACGGCGACCGCGTGCTGGTCACGACCCTCACCAAGAAGATGGCGCAGGACCTCACCGACTTCTTTGTGGAAGCGGGCATCCGCGCGCGTTACCTGCACAGCGACATCAAGACGCTGGAGCGCCACGAACTCATCCGGGGCTTGCGCACCGGAGAATTCGACGTTCTCGTAGGCATCAACCTGCTGCGCGAAGGCCTCGACCTGCCCGAAGTCAGCATGGTCGCGATTCTCGATGCCGACAAGGAAGGATTCCTGCGCAACTACCGCAGCCTCATCCAGACGATGGGCCGCGCGAGCCGTAACGTGAACGGCACAGTCTTGCTCTTTGCAGACAACATGACCGACAGCCTGGAGAAGGCCGTCACCGAGACCGCACGCCGTCGCAGCGTGCAGGAAGAATTCAACAAGGAACACGGCATTACGCCGAAGTCCGTGACCCGCAAGCTCGAAGACGATTTGAGAATCAACGATCCGCTCGGCGATATCGGCGACGATTCTGTCGACGACTGGGAAGACGACAACACCGGTATCCGCCCGATGGAACCGCTGCAGCCCTCCAGCAAGACGAAGAAGAAGAAAGCCTCCCGCTACTCCAAGCGTGCGGAGAACGCAAAGCTGAGCGCAGCCGTCGGCGCCACCGCAGCACGTCATCCTCGCGCAGGCGAGGATCAGTCTTCCAAACTCGAAGACCTGGAGCGCCAGATGAAAGAGGCCGCCGCACGCCTCGACTTCGAGGAAGCCGCCCGCCTCCGCGACATTATCCGCGGCATGAAATAAGCCACATTCCCCCTCATTTCACACGCCCCGCTGTGAGGCCCGTCACACCGTCACCACAGCAAGGTACCCCGCATATCCTCACACGCTATTAAAAGTAAACTTTTATTTACATTTGTTGAACAAATAAAAACGCTATTATCGCGCACAAGCACATTTTGCTTTATAAACGCTCCTCGCGAATCTAATTTCAAAGAAAACAATACTGCAAGGAGCAATTATGAACCTTTTTGGAATGTTTGGAATCGTCTGTGGTACGGCACTTTTCGCCGCCACTAGCGCATTCGCCCTCCCCAAGGCAACCGAAATCTTCCCCAAGATGGGTCTCGGCTACAACATCGGTAACACGATGGAAGTTCCCAAGAATCCGACACTCTGGGGCAACCCCTTCCCGGATGCCGCTTACGTGAAGGCCATCAAGGACGCCGGCTTCAACACCGTGCGTATTCCCTGCGCTTGGGACAGCCACGCTTCTAACGGCACCATTAACGCTGGCTGGCTTGACTCCGTAAAGACTGTTGTCGACCTCGTCATCAACAATGGTATGTACGCCATTCTGAACAGCCACTGGGACGAAGGTTGGCTCGAAGACCACGTTTTTGACGGCGAAGGCTACGACAAAACCGGCCTTGTCAACAGTTCTGCAGCAACTGTTGCCGCCAAGCAGGAAAGCTACTGGAAGCAGATTGCTACCAAGTTCGCCGCTTACGACGAACACCTGATTTTCGCATCCGCCAACGAACCGGGCGTGAACGACCCGTGGAACGGCGGCGCAGACAACGGCCAGTGGGCATTTGACGAAACCCGTATGCAGGTTCTCAAGAGCTATCACGAAGCATGCCTCAAGGCCGTGCGCTCTACCGGCGGCAACAACGCCACCCGTATCGTGGTCGTGCAGGCCCCGCGTACCGAAATCGACAAGTCTCCGCTCCTCGCCTCCATGTACCCGACCGACCCGGCTGGCGACGGCTACACCATGGCCGAAGTCCACTTCTACCCGTATCAGTTCTCCCTGATGACCGGCGGTGACGAAGACTGGGGCAAGATGTTCTACTACTGGGAAGACCAGACTCCGGGCAACGACGCCGCACACACCTGTTCCGGTTCCGCCCTCGGTTCCAAGAGTTCCATCGACCAGCTCTTCAGCGGTCTCAAGAGCCGTTTCTACGACAAGGGCATTCCTGTCGTGATCGGCGAAATGGGTGCCGTCAAGCGTCTCGGAGTTCTCACCGGCAACAATTTGAAAGTTCATTTGCAGGCACGTGCCGC
Organism: Fibrobacter sp. UWR2; assembly: GCF_002210285.1. Classification (NCBI taxonomy): domain Bacteria; kingdom Pseudomonadati; phylum Fibrobacterota; class Fibrobacteria; order Fibrobacterales; family Fibrobacteraceae; genus Fibrobacter; species Fibrobacter sp. UWR2. Next base: position 87,525 of record NZ_MWQE01000008.1, read on the forward strand.
CTGGTACGGCTACACTGTCGCCGCTGCCAAGAAGAACGGCCTCGTTCCCTGCGTATGGGATACCGGTGACGAAGGCGACGGCAACTTCACGATTATCCGCCGCCAGGTGAACAAGTTCGGTGGCAACGTGGGCGACATCACCGACGTCGAAACGCTCAACGCCATGCGCGAAGCTTACGGCCAGGCTGCTCTCCCGGGCAACAGCATTGATTCCATTGTCACTCAGAACCCTGACATTCCCGAAGGTTCCGGCAAGGGCGTTGAAGTTACCTACACAACCAAAACTGCCGATTCCAGCGAAACGGGTACCCTCCGCGTCAACCTCAGCGGCGCAAGCAAGGACCTCTCCAAGTACGTAGGCCTTGAAATCCGCCTGAAGGGTGCTGTTGAAACCGCTGGCCCCTGCACCGGTGAAAGCGACGGCTGCGGCGCTTATGGCTGGACCTCCATGGACCTCTTCATGATGACAGGCGACAGCTGGGATTGGTTTGACGCCAACGTGCTGGAACAGGCCGACAAGGGACTCGATGCGTCCAAGTTCCAGACAATTCAGGTCAAGTGGGAAGACTTCCGCAAGGAGCCCACGGGTCTCAACGAAGCAAACGCCATCGGCCTAAACCTTTACGGAACGCAGGTCACCGGCACAATCACCTTTGACTACATCGCAGGCATCAAGGCCGACGGTTCTATCGAAATCATCGACGACTTCGACAAGAAGCCCGGACTCGAAGGTACCGCCAGCGGCAAGGTCGTCTCCCTCAGCGGAGGCTCTGACGCCATCAGGCCTGTCCGCGTGGCAAGTTCCAGCAAGATGCTCGTAAGCGTACAGCCGGGCATGGTGACCGCCATGTTCAGCACCAACAAGGCCGCTCCGGCAAAGGCCCTGCTCTTGAACACCAAGGGCCAGGTCATCGCCCAGCAGGACTTCACCACAAGCAAGGGTTCGAACGCAGTTGAACTGCGTAACTCCTACCGCGGCGTTGCAATGCTCGTCGTGCGCCAGGGTAGCCAGCAGCTTGTACAGAAGGTTATACTAAAGTAAATACACATATTCCGGCACTGTTTAGAGGTGTTGGTGCCGGAAGCCCTTAACTGGGTGTGTGGAAGTCCCCCGCGGCATGGCCGCGGGGGATATTTAATACCGCTCGTTCGTCGTATTAGGTGCTGAACCTCCGGTTTCTCACTCGCTCTCGCCGCCACGCCTCATTAAGATGAGGCGCTTACGGCTCACGGGATACCGCTAGTTCATCGTATTGGATGCTGAAATTAAGACGCAGTCCTTACCACATCTTGTCGAACTTCTTGCGGTTCTTTTCTTCGTCTTTCTTTTCCTGCACGATGGCGTCAATTACGGCGGCAACCGTCAGGTTGAAGATGTCGTGCACGGAGGCATCGGAGTCGGTAAAATGCACCGGCTTGTTCAGGCCCATCTGCACGGGGCCGATGGATTCGCCCACGCCCATTTCGAGGAGCATCTTGCAAGTGGTATTTGCCGAAGATAGGCACGGGAAGATGAGCGTGTTGACCGTCTGGCCCTTGAGCTTGTTGAAGGGGTACTTCGTGTCGCGCAGTTCCTTGTCGAGCGCCACGTTCACCTGCATTTCGCCGTCAAGCACGTAGTCCGGGAACTGTTCGTGAATCATCTTCACCGCGTCGCGGGCCTTGTTGGCCGTACCGCGGGCCGCTTCCTTGTCGCTACCGAAATTCGCGTAGCTGAGCATCGCCATCACGGGTTCGTGAGCGAAGAAGCGGACGGCATCGTGCGTGAGTTTCGCAATATCCACGAGCGTATCGACATCGGGATCGCGGTTCACGAGCGTATCGGCCAGGAAGAACGTCCCCTTGCGCGTGCTCAAGATATGCATGGCACCGAAGTGCTTGTATTCCTCACGGATGCCAATGATTTCCTTCGCAAGTTCGATGGTCTCGGAGTACTTGGAGTAGCCGCCGGTAATGAACGCGTCGGCATCGCCTTGCTTCACCATCATCATGCCGAAGTGGTTCGGCTCGAACATGTCGTCGCGGGCCTCATCGAAGGTGACGCCGTTACGGCCGTTCTCTTCGGCATAAATGCCGGCATACTTGCGGCGACGTTCAAATTCTTCGGGCGAGCGCGGGTTCACAATCTTGATGCCCGTAAGGTCGAGCTGTTCCTTGTTCGCCATCAGCTGGATGCGTTCGGCATTACCCAGCAAAATCGGGTGAGCGACACCTTCGAGCTTCGCCTGCACGGCGGCCTTGAGCATGTTGAGGTTGTCGCCTTCGGCAAACACCACGCGCTTCGGGTTGCTGCGAGCCGTATCGCTGAACTGGCGGATAAGCTTGTTGTCGTAGCCCATCATGTCGCGGAGCCTGTCGTAGTAAGCGTCCCAGTCGGTAATCGGCTTGCGGGCCACACCGCTCTCGATGGCAGCCTTCGCGACGGCGATAGAAACTTCCGTAAGCAGGCGCGGGTCAAGCGGCTTCGGAATCAAGTATTCCTTGCCGAAAGTAAAGCGCTGCGCATTGTAGGCAATATTCACCACGTCGGGCACCGGCTGGTGCGCAAGCGCGGCAATCGCACGCACGGCGGCATGCTTCATGTGTTCGTTGATGCAGGTGGCGCGCACGTCAAGCGCACCGCGGAAAATGTACGGGAAACCGATGACGTTGTTCACCTGGTTCGGGTAGTCACTGCGGCCCGTCGCAAAAATCAAGTCGCCACGGCTCGCCATCGCCTCTTCGTAGCTGATTTCGGGAGTCGGATTCGCGAGTGCGAAAACAATCGGCTGGTCGGCCATGCTGCGCACCATCTCGCGCGTGAGGATGTTGCCCTTCGAGAGACCAACGAACACGTCGGCGCCCTTCATGGCGTCTTCAAGCGTCTCGATGTCGGTGCGGTCGGTCGCAAAGAAGGCCTTCGCTTCGGTAAGGCCCTTGCGGTCCTTGCGAATCACGCCCTTGCTGTCGCACATCACCAAGTTTTCCTTCTTGAGACCGAGCGACAGGTAGAGTCGCGTGCAGGCGCAAGCGGCTGCACCCGCACCGTTCACCACCATCTTCACGTCGCGAATGCTCTTGCCCGCAACTTCAATAGCGTTGAGGAGGCCTGCAGAAGAAATGATGGCCGTACCGTGCTGGTCGTCGTGCATCACGGGGATGTCGAGTTCGGCCTTCAGGGTGTCTTCGATTTCAAAGCATTCCGGAGCCTTGATATCTTCGAGGTTGATGCCGCCGAACGTCGGGGCGATGCCCTTCACGATTTCGATGAACTTCTTCGGGTCCTTCTCGTTGATTTCGATGTCGAAGACGTCGATGCCCGCGTAAATCTTGAACAGGAGCGCCTTGCCTTCCATCACCGGCTTGCCGGCGAGGGCGCCGATATCGCCGAGGCCGAGCACCGCCGTGCCGTTAGAAATCACGGCAACAAGGTTGCCCTTGCCCGTATATTCGTAGGCCAAGTTGTTGTCCTTCTCGATTTCGAGACAGGGGGCGGCAACGCCCGGAGTGTAAGCGAGGCCCAGGTCCGTCTGGGTGCTGTGCGGCTTGGTCGGCACGATTTCAATCTTGCCGGGTTTTCCCATGGAGTGGTATTCGAGGGCCTTTTCTTTCAAATCCTTGCTCATCTTGGCTCCTTGATTTTTTGGGGCCAAATATAGAAAAAAGTTTACAAAAGCCCAAGGATGCTATAGCAACATTCTTTGAAATTGTCATCCCGAACCCCTCCCAAAAGCCCCTTTTTAGGCGCCCCCCGCTCCAAAATGACGCTGACAAACAAAAACCACCTTTCTATCTTTTTGCCTATCAACGAGTTACAAGGATTTCAAAATGGAAGCTTTAAACGCTATTCTCGATACCATCGACGGTTACGTGTGGGGTATCCCGCTCATCGCCGTAATCCTGTTCGTGGGAATTTTGCTCACGAGCCGTCTTGGCGTGCTGCAGGTGACGAACCTCGGCAACGCACTGCGCTACATGACGAGCAGCGAAAAGGATGGCGAGGGCGAAGTCTCGAGTTTCGCCGCACTCTGCACGGCACTTGCGGCCACGGTCGGTACCGGCAACATCGTGGGTGTCGCGACCGCCATCGGCACGGGCGGCCCGGGTGCACTCTTCTGGATGGAAGTTGCCGCCTTTTTCGGCATGGCCACAAAATACTCCGAAGGCCTGCTCGCGGTCAAGTACCGCAAGGTCGATACTGACGGCAAGGTATTGGGCGGCCCCTTCTACTACATCGAGACGGGCATCAAGGAACGTTTCGGGCTCAACTTCAAGTGGCTCGCCGTGCTGTTCGCCGTGTTCGGCGTGCTTGCGGGCCTTCTCGGCATCGGCACCATCACGCAGGTGAACGGCATTACCTCGGCGGTCGCGACAGTCATCCCCACCGGCGAATTCATCAACCTCGCCGGCAACTCGGTCTCTTACTCCACGGCCATCGCGGGCCTGCTCTGCGCGGGCTTCACTGCCTGCGTCATCATCGGCGGGCTCAAGCGCATCGCGAAGGTTTCGCTCTACATCGTGCCGTTCATGGCCATCTTCTACATTCTCTTCTGCCTGCTCATCCTGGGATTCAACTTCTCGAAGATTTCGGGCGCCATCGAGACCATCATCCAGGCGGCATTCAACCCGAGCGCCGTCACAGGCGGCGTGGTAGGCACCATCTTCATCGCGATGCAGAAGGGTATCGCCCGCGGCATCTTCAGTAACGAGGCGGGCCTCGGCTCGGCCCCGATTGCAGCCGCAGCGGCCAAGACAAAGGAACCGGTTCGCCAGGGTCTCGTAAGCATGACGGGCACGTTCATCGACACGATCGTCATCTGCTCCATGACCGGCCTTGCCATCGTGGTCACGGGCGCGTGGACTCCGGAACTCGGCCTGCAGGGCGTGAACATCACCATGGAAGCATTCACCCGCGGGCTTACGAACCTGCCCGCCGGCGCAAGCATCGCCCCGTACGTCCTTACCGTGGCACTCGTGTTCTTCGCGTTCACCACCATCCTCGGGTGGGCTTACTACTCCGAGCGCTGCCTGGAATACCTCATCGGGCGCGGCAAGAAGAACGCCATCCTCGCCTACCGCTGGGTGTACGTGGCCGCGGTGTTCATCGGCCCCTACCTCACGGTGAGTGCGGTGTGGACTAGCGCCGACATCTTCAACGGGCTCATGGCCTTCCCGAACCTTGTGGCACTGGTATTGCTTAGCGGCATTGTCGCCCGCGAGACGAAGAAGTTCTTCGTGAAGCTCGAGAAAGAGAAGAACTAGTATTCATCAGTCCGTTGCGTTTAATTTATGCTGCTCTCTGACGAAGAAATCGAAGCGTATGAGAAGGAAGTCAAGAAGCTCTCTCTCGACGAGTTGAAAAAACGTCTTAACGAACTTCCTGAATACGACTCTTCCGACGAAAGGTCGCTCATTGAAGACCGGATAGACGAGCTCCTAAAGGAACAAGCCGAAAAGCTAGAGTATGACTATCAGAATACTCCCCACAGGATGTCTTTTATCATCAGGGCATTCTGCATCATCCTTTTTGTAGCGGGATTTCTCTATCCTTTTGTGGCTGGAGGGTCCATGATGGTAGTCGGCATCACCTCACTCTGTTCGTGCACCTTGTTCGGCATCGTAGCCATAATCGACAAGCGTTTCAAGCTGTTCTCAGAGCTTTATTACGAGGAGACCCACCCCAACGACTACCGGACGAGCGTGATAGCAACATTCCTTTTCGGAGTGTTTTGCTTCGCCATGTGTATGCTCACGTGAAGCATGCAGGCATTTGCTAGTCGCTTTCATTCGGCAACCCGCCGAGCATCTCGCAGAGTTCAGGACCGATAACGCCATCCTGCATCGTCGTCGAGAGGATGCGCTGCTCCAATTCGCTTGGCGGATCCATGGGGCCCGCATTTTTATTTGCGGCTACAGCTTCGCGACCCGCGCCGGCCTTGCCATAAACTGCGCCGCCTTCTTGCAAAAGCAGTTCCCCGAGCGCGGCATGCAGGGCAAGCGATGCGTCGATGTACTTGAGGTGCGTCGGTTCTTCGAGGATAAAGTTCAGCGGTTTCTTTTCGGCGAGCACGCGACTCGCCGGGACGCCTGGCCCGTATTCGTCCTCAACGCCCATGTTGGCAAGCACCGCGCCCGAGGCAAGCAAGGCTTCCACGATTTGCGGGCGGTCGAGCGCCCCCTTCACGCCGGTCGCAGTCACCACGAAGTCGGCACCGCGCACGAGCGATGCAACCGCATCAAGATCGTTGCAGTCCGTGACCGGAACGTCGTTTGCATCGAGGAACGGGTTTGCGTCTCGCGAGCAGTCCGTCACCACATGCACGTTTGCACCGGAGCGCAGCAGTTGCAGCACTATGCCTTGCCCCACCTTTCCGCTCCCGAAGACAATAAACTTCTTGCCGGCGGAAGGCGCGCCGTCCGTACCCGAATCTAAAGTGTCACGACCCGAATCTAAGCCATCCGCATCTAAACAGAAATCGTGCCCGAGCTGAGCGAGTGCGCGCACGTAGCCCTCGCCCGTCCCGAGGCAAGTCTCGATGCGTTTCACTATCCCGCTGTCGGCAACATACACCGGATGTTCGCTCTTCTCGTAAAACTGCACGCCGCTGCGCGTGAGTTCCACGAACCCGAAACGCGGATGGCATGCCGAAAACTGGCCCGCGCAATCCAGAACCAGGTCGAACCCGCGGCCAGCCGCCTCCATCTCGAGAGCTTCGCGCAACCCGATTACAGGGATTCCGTTCCCGCGCAAGACTTCCACGATTCCCGGGTCGCAGGGCATCCCGCCTGCCACACCCACGACAAGATCGGCACCGCCCGCGATAAGCGCCCGGTATTCCAGCAGCGTATTGCGAAATACGGGTGTCGCCACCAATACACGGAGAGCCCGAAACGGCCTCGTACCCGACCATTCACAGAAAAAAGCGGAAAGTGCCGGATATTCACGTTTCTCGTAGGCGTCGTTCACAATCTCGTCGAAAATCATACCCCCCAATATAGATAAATCCGCCCCCGGCCGAAAAGCCGGGGTAAAGTGCCCCGCAGTGCCTGTAAATTTTTAACAACACCCCCAAAAAACGCCATTTTTCCGCAAAAATCGCAATTTTCGCGTTGTAATGGACTACAATAGAAAAAGACCAACGCGAAAGCCCCCTACCCACCATTAATATAAATTCCTTATTGAACAAACAATTGGAGAGTAATATGGATAAGAAATTCCTACCCGCAGCCCTTGCCGTCACATTCGGCGTTGGGCTTTCTTTTGCCCAGACTGCCGAAATCGGTACCTGGGCAGGTTTCCGCAAGGGTGCCGCATCGTTCACGTTCGACGACGGCGCTCCGAGCCACGTGAGCGACGGCGGTCCGCTGTTCGACAAGTACGGCTATAAGGGAACCTTCAACGTGGTGGTGAACTGGAACCCCGACTGGAGCGGTTTCGGCAACATGGCCAAGAACGGTCACGAAATTGCAAGCCACAGCAACACCCACGGCCAGAACATGAGCGGCGAAGAAGCTTCTTCGAAGAAGAGCATTGAAGGCAAGATTCAGCAGAAGTACGGCGTCATCACGGTCGCCTATCCGAACTGCAACGTCCCGAACAAGAGCGCCGTGCAGCAGAACTACGTCATTGGCCGTATCTGCAACGGTTCCTGGCAGAGCCAGCCCGACATGATGAGCAAGGACGGTCCTAGCGACTGGACAATGGCATCCGCCATCATGACTGGTTCCACCGGCACGAACGACTTCAAGGGCAACATGCAGAAGGCCGTACAGCAGGGCGGCTGGATCGCATTCCTCACCCACGGTTTCGAGAACAAGAACAACGGTTCCGCTACCTACTCGCCCACGCCGCTCAGCGCCATTGAAGACGGTCTCAAGTGGGCCCAGCAGAACGATAAGGACATCTGGGTTGCCCCGATGGGCCATGTCGCCATGTACATCAAGGAACGCAAAGCCTCCAAGGTTGAAGCCAGCGGCAGCGGCACCATCACGGTTAAGCTCACGCACAACATCGCCGACAACGTTTCTAAGTACGACTACCCGCTTTCCATCCGCGTCAAGTACGACGGCTCTCAGGCAGAAGTCACGCAGGCCGGCGCAAAGCTTGAATCCAAGATCGATGGTGGCTATGTCTACTTCGACGCCGTTCCGAACGCAGGCGACATCGTCATCTCCGGTGGAGCAACTACTCCGTCTTCTTCCAGCGAAGTTACCTCCTCTAGCAGCGTAGCCTCCTCTTCTAGCACCGTGCCGCCGCAGTCTTCCAGCAGCGGATTCGGCCCGTGGCCGCCGCTTTCTTCCTCCTCGACCACCGCAATCGCTGCCGAACCGGCAGGCCTCGCTGCAGTCGCCGTCTACAGGACCGCCGATAACTACATCGAAGTTTCCGGTGCACAGGGCATGGCAATCACCGTCTACAACAACTTGGGCCAGGTAATCCGCACCACACGCAGCCTCGGCATTGTCCAGAAGGTGTACACCGGCGCGAAGGGCATGTACATCGTGAAGGTCGGTAGCAGGACGTTCAAGATTTCTCTCTAACAAATCCACACAAAAACAAGCCGCCCTCCTCGGGGCGGTTTGTTTTTACACACTCTTGTTTGTAAATTTCACTTTACATCACAATTCTTTCCGGCGTGCGAATTTCCCCTTTTTCGCATTTTTTTGTGATATGCTTGGCGCAGTCTCTGCACGCCCCTCGAAATTGCGTATTTTTTTGTTTTTTCCTCATTTTCGAGGGGACGATTTAACATAATAAATCTATTTTATAATTGGGATTATTGTGGTTTGACGAGGACTCTTGCAAGGGTCCTGTTTTTTAGGTTATTTAAAGGAGGCGGCATGCCTGCAAAAAGATCTTGGATTACAGTACTGCTCGCGACTGTCGGCATCATGGCGGCAGAGCAAGAACAGCCCACACCGTACGACCTGATTCGTCCGGTCTGGCCGCTCACGTGGGACAGCACCGTGTTCAACCACTTTGTCCCCGACGCGATTCCGAAGAACCCGATTCCGAAAAACAGGACTCCCGCCGCATTCGCCCCCAACGAATTTATTCCCGACACGCTGGACCAGGCCTACCTGGACGCCATGAACTACCGCATGTCACCCATCCGCGTGAACCAGGCCGGCTATCTCGAAAGTGACGCCGAGAAGCAGTTCTACTACGTCGGATCCGCCACCTCCTTCGAAGTCGTGGATGCCGATGGCAACTCCCTCTCCCCCGCAGCCACGGGAACCTTTACCTCAAGCGGTAAATCCGCATCGTCTTCCTGGATAATCAATGCAGGGACAAACGCGGCCACCAACAACAAGGACCGCTATTCCGTTACCATAAATGGCCCGTCGGGCACGATACAGATAGGCCAACTCGGCAACATGAGCCTGCCCACCAATACCCGCCTGCGCATCAAGGTGGGGAACAATATTTCGAGCACCTTCATCATTAGCGAACACGTGTATTCCATGGTGAAGGATGCAGCCCTCAAGTTCTACGGCATCAACCGTAGCGGTAATGGAGAATCCTGGTTCCACCCGGCAAGCCATACCAAGGATGGCGGCGGACCGGTTACCGAAGGTGCAGATGACGTCCGTGGACCGTTTAATGAAGCCCTTGCCGGAACGCTTGAAGGCGGCTACTACGACTGCGGAGACCACCTGAAGGAATCCCAGACCCAGATGTATGCCTTCATGGTGGCTGCCGTGATGGCAGCAACGAACGCCGACGCCGACGAAGACGTTTATGCCTACAACCAGGGGGAAACGGTCAATACCGACGGTATCCCCGACATGCTCCGCGAAGCTAAGCACGGCGCCGACTTTGTACTGCGTGCCTACAAGCGCGCCAACGGAGTCGTCGACGACATGGCCCTTTCCGTAGGTAACTTCGGTAGTGACCACGGTTGGTGGGGACGCCCCGAGAACCAGGACAAGCTCCCTGTCGACAACTCTGCATCGGCAACCGACCGCGGAGGCCCCGCCTCGCGCACGGTCCGCCTTGGCGAAGTCGGCTCGAACATCGGTGGCGAAACGGCCGCAGGCCTCGCCATCCTCGGCAAGATGTATGCCGAATACGACAAGCCCTTTGCCGATAGCTGCCTTATGGTGGCCAAGGCCATGTACAAGTTTGCAAAAGACCTCGCCCAAGGCGCGACCTTCACTCACAACAAGAAGGCTGCCGGCTGGTCTAGCCCGGCCTATAACGGCAACAACGAATTCTACGACGACATGGCTCTTGCCTCGGTGGCACTCCTCTATGCGACCGGAGAAAAAGAATACGCCGACGACATGATCCGCAACAAGAACATGGTGCAGGGCCAGGAATACGCTACCGGCGCCGGATTCTTCGAGGGCGGTTGGTTCGTCACCAACAACAAGGGCTTCTTTAAGGATGTCAAGAACACCGGATGGGCAAACGCCTATTCCTACGCGCTCTATGCCCTCTACAAGCTAATCCTGCAGGACAAGGACAAGGCGATAAACGAATACGGCCTATCTGAAACGGAATGGCTGAACGCCATCGAAGACTGTATCGCGGACATGATTGCGAACCTCGGCGACATGAGTGCCTACGGCGAAAGCCCGGAAACATTCGTATTCCCCACGGTTCCCAATGTCTGGAAGCAGAGCCAGGTCACATACGACAAGACCTGGTATACCATGCTCACGGACCAGGAATGGATCTACAACAGATACCGCGCTGGTGACATTTTCGAAGTGCTGGCATACGCCGACGTGGCGGCCGACATCGAAAAGCAGGGTATTTCACTCCCCAACATGGGAACCCCGAACTGGAAAGCGGCCGAGGCAAAGCAGTTCGCCATCAACCAGCTTAACTACCTGCTTGGCGTGAACCCGTGGGACGTTTCCTTCATCATGGGTGTCGGCGACAAGAACGACGCCCACCCGCACCACCGTGCATCCAACCCCGAAGGCAAGAACATGCCGGGCGCAGGCTACAAGTATAAACCGCCTGTAGGCGCCCTCTATGGTGGCGTTCCCCCTGCACTCAGTGTGACTATGGGTAAGAACGGACAGCGCAACTGGGAATACTACGAAATGTCGGAAGTCTGCATTGACGCAGCCGCAACCCTCGTCAGTAGCGTAAGCCTCGCCTCCCAGAAGATTGACCGCACCCGCGCACCCGGAATGCAGGTGGAAATCCGCCACGTCAGCATGGATTCCGCCATCGTGATGGTGAAACTCGATACCCGCGGCACGGCATCCATCAACTACGGCACAGGCGACCAGGCAACGCAAATGAACAAGGTTGCCGTCCCCGACGATTCCTCCTCCGGCGTGCAGCACGAGTTCATCCTGAGGAACCTGCAGCCGGGCACCACATACTACTTCTTCGCGACCGGTTATAACGCCTACAACCCAGAAAACTACACCATGAAGTTCATGGTCGACAGCACGCAGACTCCGTTCAGCTTCACGACGCTCAACACCGTCGAAAGCGCCGAAATCAAGAATGTAACCGTGTGTAACGTAAGTGCCGACAGTGCCGAAATCATGTGGTACACCCCGAACGGCGAATACGAATCCAAGCTCTACTGGGATACCATTCCGCACACGAACCCGAACGAGTATGCCCACAACACGGGCGCCGGCAATGCCGACATCTCGGGAATCCCGACCAAGTTCCACTATGTGAAAATCGGCGGACTCAAGGAAAAGACGACATACTACTACGCCGTCGAGAGCAACGGACAGTACACGAACGTGAACGAAGAAACAGGCGCCATGCTCAAGTTCACCACACCGGTGACGCAGTACGACTTCAGCGTGTACACCTACCAGTACTCTTGGGCAAGCAAACCCGCCATCAACGTGAACATCTTCAACAACGAGGCTAGAGCGTTCGACAGCCTTACCGTGCGCATGTTCATGCGTGGCGATGACGACCTGTACGATGACGTGGCCATCCGTACCGACATCTGCCAGGCATACGACGAAGCCGGTTTCAACAAGGCCTGCGATGCCACAACGCTAGAAGTTCTCAACCAAGGGTTCCGCCACGTGCGCCCCGTAAAGATCGAAGACACCTACGATGCCGCTTCTGGCACCTGGCAGTGGTACTTCCCCATCCCGCTCGGACCGACAGTCATCAAGAGTTCTAGCCGCTTCCGCGTGGACGTGCTGTTCGTAGCACGCATTCGCGCCCAGGGACAGGACGACCCGCTCGACGTGGCCCCGCAGAACAAGAAGCTTTACTGCAACGCCGACGGTACCTGGTACTGGGTGTCCGACGAGGACAAGATTGGCGCTACCCTCACGGCAAATCCGGGCGACTGGAGCTGGATGCCGCACAGCAAGGCCAACGGCGACTATGCCGACTACCCGGGCATGCCCTGCATCAGCAAGGATGCCGGCGACCTGGACTTCGGCGTGGCACCGGTGAACCCCTACGTGGCCGTGTACCGCAAGGACGAATTCGTCTGGGGCTACAGCCCCTCCAAGAGCGAAATGGAAACGAAGCGCGCGAACTACCAGATCGAGGTCACGTTCGACGAGCCCTTCAACGTGTCTAACGGCAGCTATGTGGAAATCGACCAGTCGAGCAGCACCGTGTTCGTGACCGGCCACGCCCATATTACCGAAGGCGGCTACATCACGAAGATTTGGGCAAACGGAACGCAGGTTCCGCTGGAACGCATGGATCTTGATGGCGAAATCTACATGATGAGCAATGGCGTCATCGTTGCGCACTACAACCTCGCTACCGACCTCTGGGATTTGAAGATTCCGGTTAAGATGGGCATCGGAAGCAACAAGGTCGACGTCACAGTATTCGCAGGGCCTGACCCCGATTGTGCTGCCTGTACCGAAAACGGAGGCTGTGCTTTCGTAAACCGTTCGTACTTCGTGCAGTTCACCAAGGGCGACGCTACCGCATCGGCCCTCACCATCAAGGATAGGGACGGCAACCCGGTGGCAAGCCCGGCCGACCCGGCGAACACGCAGTTCTACATCTACCTGACCGACAAGGACAAGGCAAAGTACAACCAAACTATCGAAGTGCTCGTCGTGAACAACAAGAAGGGCGATACCCTCAAGGTCGCCATGGAACCCGTTGCCGACAACCCTGGCATGTTCCAGAGCAAGACCTCCATCGCCGCACTTGAAGTTCCGAAGAACAACCGAGGGTCTGGCCAGATTTCGTTCTTTGCGGGCGATACCATCCAGGTCATCTATATCGACCCCGAAGACGAAGAAGATGTCTCGAAGCAGTCGTTCTACGCAGAATCCACGTACCCGGCGCCCAAACAGGTGCTTGCCCAGGACAGCGACTGCGACAACGTCGCCGACAAGTTGACCATCACCTTCTCCAATGCCTTCGACGAGAACTACGCGCTGGACAGCGTCCGCGTGTTTATCGAAGGCATGAGCGACTCGGTGACACTTTCTGTGCCCCAGCCGATACAGGGCCTAAACGAGATTACGATACCGCTCACAGGCGTAAACGTACCTGAAACGGCAGCACCCAGCGGAACCGCAACCGTATTCCTTGTCACGAAGGGGCAGATTTCCCGCGAAGTGGTGAAGATTACCGACGGTATCGCGCCACAGCTCCTGAGCGTAACGATTCTCGAGAATCCGGAACCGCGCTCCACCGAAGATACGCTGATGATCGCCTTCACCGAGCCTGTCATGTTACCCTCCCTGGGAGCATGGCCCCTCTCTATCGAAGGAGTCTCCGGCGACCACATCTCCGTGTCGGGCAAGGCAACCACAAACAACGGCGGCAAGAGTTGGCTGTTCGTGGTGACCGGGAACGACAACGGGAGCTACATCCCTGTTGGCGGAATCGCAAGCATCAAGAGCGGCATGAACATCACGGACGAAGCCCTGAACGCGCTCGACCCGGCATCGCCCTGCGCACAGGGCGTGAAGATTGCAGAAACCCCGAAGCCCGTGCCCATCACGCTTGCCGAAATCCGCGACAACGAGGGTGACGGTTTCGCTGACGAAATCTACCTGAAGTTCGAAAAGAAGCTACGCCCGCAGGACATGCTCGACAGTTTCGTCGTGGAATGGGGCATGAAGAACATCACCAAGAGTTTCCTCCCTGCCGACTGGAACCACACCATGGAATTCGGGGAACACTGGCAGCACAATCAGCAGCTGGATACCCTCACCGGTGTCGTCACCGACGATTCCACCCTGGTGCAAGATACGATTTCCATCATTACGATTCCGCTCACGACTGCAAACGGATTCCCGTTCGGCACGACAAGCGGTTCGTACGACGGCTACGGTCACGTGACACCGAGACTCGGACCCGCAGGCGGATTCTTCGACAAGTTCTACTTCGTAGTCGACAAGTGCCCGCCCGTCATTATCAAGGCGACGAAGTCCACATCGAATTCCTACGAGTTCCTCGAAGCCACCATGTCTGAGCCTCTCCAGACTATCGACAATTCCTCTCTCGAATACATCGAGCGCAAGCGCGGCTCGCAGGAAGGCATATACCTGAAGCCCAAGTCCGTATCGACCCGAAACGACGTGAAGGAATTCTACGGCTACTCCGACGAATCCGAAGGCGCCGTACGCGTAGGCGACTACATCAGGCTCGTGCCGCTCCCGGCACTTTCCCGCTACAAGGACAAGGCTGGCAACTACCCCACCGAACAGAACCCGTGGGTAATTGTCGGCGGTGCTTCCGCAGAAAAGACGAAGTTCAACGTGGTTCTCGTGCACAACGTGACGAAGCCTTCCGCCGACGTCCCCTATACGGGCGCTCCGGCCAGCGCAGGCGAAGTATTCCGTGCAACAATCATCAAGACTGGCGGCAACGAGGCCCTCATGACTCTCAAGGACGGCGTCCTTTCTGCAACGGGAATCGTCCTGGACACGAACCTCTACAAGCATGCCGGCCCGCAGTTCATTGTTGAAATCACGATGCCTTCGGCCCTGCAGACCAACGATCTCGGCCAGCCGCTCTTCGATTTCGACATCAAGTTCTCGGTCGATGTCTACGACAACCTCGGGCAGTTCATTACCAAGCAGAACGTACGCCTGAACATGAACGACATCGGTTACGACATGATCTCAGAAGATGGCGTGTTGCGCGTGAATATGGAATGGATGGCACCCGATGGTGCGCCCACGACAAAGACCGGCCGCAAGCTCGGCACAGGCGCATACATTGCGAAATTCGACTTCCTCTCCAAGGCCACCTACACCGCAGAGTCTACTCCGGTACAGGGAGAAAGTTCGAACTACAAGAAGGGCGATATCATCAAGACCACGGACAACACGACGAAGACTTTCGGATTCAAGCGCGCCAAGCGTAAGTAAGGTGAAGAAAGTATTAGGTGGAAAGCAATGAAAATGACGTACTTGAAAAAAATTCTTTTGGCAGCATTTGTCCTGGGCGACATCCTCGCCGTCCAGGCGATGGCGGAGTTACCCAATATCGACCGTACCGACAAGGTTCACGAACGCAGGTACCTCGACTCGTTGAACGTCTACAACCGTCGACCGATTCGAGTAAACCAATCCGGTTTCAGGCCACAAGACAACAAGTACGCCTACGTGGCGGACCCCTCGGCACAAACGTTCAAGGTCGTTGACGCGAATACAAAAAAAGACGTAATTTCCGCAAAAAATCTCAACTTAGTCGACGCCAATGCGCCAAAGCCCAACTTTTGGGTGGCGGGAGTCCTTAAAGCGGGAAACGACAACACCTTGTATTCTTTCAGCCTGGCAGACTCCGCAACCGCTGTCGCAGGCACCGAGGCCCTATACAAAGCAGATTTTAGCGAACTGGCGACCATAGGCGAATACTTTGTGGTTTGCGGAGGAGACACCTCCGCCACATTCCACGTTCACCCGTCTATTTTCAACTCGATTTTGGAATACTCCCTGCAATTCTTTGGCTCACAACGCTGCGGAAATACAAAATCACACACACATGCCGCCTGCCACATGAAGGACGGCTCTAAAATAGGCCACGACCTTACCGGTGGCTGGCACGACTGCGGAGACCACTTTAAAGTTTCAGAGACCCTGGGCTTTGCAGCCTACGTTTTGATTACCACATACCTGGTTTACCAAGACAAGGCAGAGGACCGCTACGGCAACTCCTACGCCGACACAGCCATCACGGACGGCATCCCTGACCTGCTTTACGAAGCCAAGATTGGCGCAGACTTTATCTTCAAATTGTACAAGGCGTCTAAAGCAGACGGGTTGATTGCCAGGGGCGACATGTACCACTCGGTTGGCGTAGACCAGGTGGACCATGAATACTGGGACGTGCCCGAAAAGCAGGATGCCCAGCCCCATTCCAAGGGAGGGCCCGACCGCGATGTAGCAGACTCTGCCGGCAACGTTTCGGGCATGTATGCCGCTGTCCTCGCCGAAGTGGCTGCCGCCTGGTTTGTTTTTGACCCGGTTTATGCAGACTCCCTTTTGGAAGCGGCAAAAGACATCTACGCAAATGTGGTCAAAAAATCCTACCGAAATATAACCGGCAATTTGAAGGGGTTCTATACCGGAAGCTCCAACATAACCAACAGAACCGACAATGCGGCCGCAGCCGCCTTGGCGCTTTGGTACGCCACCGCCGACCCCACCTACCAAAACGACCTGTACAAAGATTTGACAATCAACGACAATTCCACCAATTACGGTTACAACAACGAGCCCGACGACGCAGGTCCCTACTTCAAGGGCGGCTACCTTGGCCTCACAAGCGGATTTTACCCTGGCGGCTGGATGACGGACTACGAAAACGTCCACGCCCACGTTTTGTTCTCTTTTGTCAAGCTCATTTTGAAGGACCAGGAGACCGCGGCTAGTTACGGCGTTGGAGAACTGGAAAGGGATACATTAATACAGCGGTCCACCAACAGCCTCCGTCGTTTGACCGACGATGGTTCCGAGGGCACTCCGCGATTTACAAACCGTTTCGGATCGGTCAAGGCGGTCCCTCCTTACAACCTGATATGGACCAGCAGCGGCTGGGGATTGAACCGCTACAACCTGGGCGCGGCCAACGCCATCTTTATGCTTTCTGAAATCACCACCGGTGAAGAAAAGGAAGTATACAAGCAGCTTGCCCTCGACAACATTTATTATAGCCTTGGCGCGAACCCGTGGGATGTTTCATTCTTGATGGGTGCCGGCGACAAAAACTTGAACCACCCGCACAACCGTGCTGCCAACCCCGACGGATACAATGCTGGCGGCATGCCCTATAAGTACACCTGCCCACTGGGCGCCCTGATGGGCGGCACCTTCCCCGACGCCGTATTGCAAGATTTTTGGGAATTTTGGACAGTTACCGAAACGTGCATTGACTTTTCGGCACAGCTTTTGATCCCAGCCCAAAGCCTAGCAGAGACGCTGCCCGAAGATGCCGAAGGGCCCCTGTACAGCAATGTTGCCGGAGTTCCCATTTCTAATACCTCGGCCACCATTAGCTGGGACGTCAACGAAGTCGCCCTCACCACGGTGTTCTACAACACCACACCCGACGCTAGTACTGCAAAATCCGTCACGCAGACCACGGCCAGCAAGGGCGGCGCATTGACCATTGACGGGCTCGAGCCCAACCAAACCTATTACTTCTTCTTGGAGGGCATGGACGTCAAGCACAACATTGGCACCGACGACAATCACGGTCAATGGTACCAGTTCACCATGACCCCGCTCAACACCACCATCAGCGGCGTCACCATTTGCCAGGTAGACAACCGCAGCGCCAAGATTTACTGGTGGAGCAGCGACCGGCTGAACGGAGTCGTGAACTACGGGACCAGCAGTTCGAATCTTACCGAATCGCAACCCGCCGAAGGCGGCGCAGTCCTTTTCCACGAAGTCCTGCTTACAAACTTGAGCGCAGGCACCACCTACTACTTTAGCGTATCCTCGGGAGCAACCACAGACAATAACGGTGGAAACTACTACAGCTTTACCACGGAACAATACTCCACCTACGCCAACTTGGACATTTACATAAAGCCCACTTCTTACCAAGCAGAATGTACCGATTGGAAGGACTGCCACGAATTCATTGTTTCTATCGCCAACAACGACACGATGGCGTTCCACGATTTCGAGATTCGCCTCTACCTTGGCAAGAGTTCAACCTTCCAACCCATTTCGTGGACACCCCTCACCCAAAACTGGGGCGGCGAAGGAACGATGACCTCAATAAAAAGCATCTCATTCGGGTCGCCCACCTTGGAAAAAGACCAGTATTACATACCCATTACCATAGGGGACACCCTAAAGGTCTCTGGGCAAATGCTGTTCCAACTCAAGTTTATGACAGGAACCTTCAAGGACTTTGCCGAAGGATGGTCCCTTGTTGCGCATAATGCCGAGGACGACCCGGAGCAATTTGAAGGTATTGACCTTACCCAGGCCCCGTACTTCAGCAATTCCGAGACAACCCTAATTGAAGTCAACTCAAAGGGCGAAAGGGTCCCCGCCTTTACAAGAGACCCGTATGTAGTGGTTTACTACCACGGCAAGCACATTTACGGCTATGGCCCTGACTACACGCCCGAAAACGGCCCGCAAATGCCGCGTACAGTGAGCCTCAACTTTACAAGCCCATTTGTAACACCGCACAGTTCATTAGAAACTACCGACAGCAACATAGCCTATATCGGCGGCAGCCGTGTTACGCCGACAGGATTCCTAGATGACTTTGAAATGAACGCACTGTCGATTATTGATTTCGTTGAATTCCCCTCGGCGCCTCGCAAAGACTCCCTCTCGTTCAACTTCCCTTACAAGGCGCAATACGGCAACAACTACTACGAATGGGTCAGCTGGCACAACCACGCCGCAAACATGAGTTCCACAAACAAGTACGACTGCGCCTGTGCCGTGATCCGCACCAACGTCGAGGTTGACACCATCACCACGCCACCGGAAATCCGCCTGTTGCAGTTCACGACAGACACCGTTCGCGCCTATACCGGAAAGATGGTCGAAGTTCATCTACAGTTGCTCGACAGCAACTTCGAACTTCTCAAGACCGACCCGTTCAGCGTCTTGCTCACCTCGGAATCCGGTTTTGCCAAGTTCTACACGTCGGCAACATCGACTACCCCGGTCGAAAAGATTGACATTATCAACGGTACGGCCGTGTTCTACCTCCGTTCGGACAAGGCGACGACAACCATTCTCAAGGCTATCGGCAACAACACCTCCAAGGTAAACTACCTGCCGGCAATCGCGACGCTCATCATCGAGGATTTGCCTCCCTGGCCGATTATCGACAACGCCATCATGGTGGACAACAACTGCGACGACATTCCGGATGCGTTCCAGATAACTCTTTCCAACGAATACATCGCGGCAGAGAACCAGTCGTTCAACTCCATCAAGTTCGTATACGAAGGCGATACGCTTACAAGCGATTCCGTCATCTCGCTTAACGAACGCGACCTGGTTGTTGCGGCAAAGATCCCGAACGCGACCATGAATACCGCACCCTCCGGTGCGATTACGCTCATAAGCAACACCAATGCCGGGAAGAAGGAAGCGTCCGACTTCTACAAGGACGGCATCTCACCCGACCTGATATCGGTATCCGTACTGGAACGCCAGTCCGACGCGACAAGCGATTTCGTCTACATCCAGTTCAGCGAACCTGTCAAGGAGCCCTCGCCCGAATGGCCGCTCCGCATCAATTCGGCCGATATTGCAGCCCACGTGAAGGGAGTCAAGCTCTACAACGAAGCACTCAATATCTGGGAATTCGAAATCGACTTCGACGCAGGCGGAGGCTCGCTGGTGCAGGAGGGCATGAAGGCTCAGCTTTCACCCACGGCAACCATCAAGGACCTCGCAGGCAACGGCATCGGCAACTGCACTCCGAAAACCGTGGATGTGCTCCTGAAGATCCGTCCGATACCCATGACCTACGCAAGCATCGCCGACAAGGACGAAGACGGCCTTGCCGAACATATCGAAATCAAGTTCACGAAGGCAGTCGATGCCAAGCACTATCCGGACTCCATCTCGATTATCTTCGGTAGCGCCTTCCCCGAAACACTTTTCGTACGCAAGGCCGAAATCAGACTGAGCGCCGACCAGATGTCCACTTCGTTCGACCTGCCGACACCTTTCGCCCTCGGCAACACTAACGGCAACTACGAAGGCACCCTGGAAGGCAGGGACCTTATAGGCGCAGGGCTTGTTACCGAGCACCTGGGCAGCGGTGCCGCCTACGAGACCGAGTCTTCGATTGCAGAAGACCTCGCAGGCCCCGTATTCACTTCAGCAAGCCTCTCGTCATCGGGCAACCTCGAAGTCCTGATTATCCACGTAAGCGAACCGCTCATCATCGCAGATTCAGCGGCGATCCTCTATGTGCGCGAACGTTCTAGCATAGGCGTGCACAAGATCGACCTCACCGGATGGAACTTCTCGAACCAGTCCCTGACTATCAACGCGGTATACAAGCCCGAGGCCGAAATTGCCGTCATGGAAGGCGACCGCATCAACCTCGCCCCGAAGACAGCCAGCGCATTTACGGACCTGAGCAACAACATGCCGGCAGATGACAACCCGAAGGTGACCATCGGCGGCGAGGGCAATCCGAAGATCAAGTTCGATATCCATCTGCAAAAGCCGATTACGACCGTATCGTCCGCAGACCCCTCGCTTATCCCGAGCAACAAGACGATCAACCTTTACGTGGTTAACCCGAGCAACCACAAGCTCGACCGTATCGAAAAGGGCGCTGTCGTGCAAACCGGAATCGATACCACCGTAACGCCTCTTAACGGCGTCGTGTGGACAATGGACCTGACCGTCCCGCGCGGAGGCTCCCTGAACCAGCCCGCCTACTGGAGGAGCCTGAAGGTCAAGTACAGCCTGCCCATCTACACGAACATGGGCAGCTTCGTGAACCGCCTCTCCGGCACGTTCACCGTCGATTCCGACGTGTACTACTCGACGAACAACAAGGTCACCTTCTTCGTGGAATGGGTAAACGCGCCCAAGGGCGGTGTACGCTCGCAACAGGGCCGAGAAGTCGGTACCGGCGCCTATATCTACAAGGCAGAACTGAACTGCAAGTTCCTACCCAACGCCGACCTCGATGCAAAAACAAAGAAGCGCTTCGAGTCGTCAAATTCCTACGACAAGACCGAAACCTTCGGTATTCGCCGTTTAAAATAGACCTTGTAGCAAAATTTCAAGTCCCGCCGGCGCGGGACTTTTCTTTTATTCGATTTTTTATATAAGTTTCTAGAAGATATGCAAGAGATTCTGTTTTCCGACTCGCCTATCGCCACGGGGCTTTCCGCCGTAGCGCTTATACTCACGTTCCTGCTTCCCTATATCCTGGGCCAGAAAACGGGACTAAGGCAGTTTCCCAAGGCCATATACCAGCTGATGCTCATATGCACCTACTGGAATACACTCAGCCTTGTCGGCAGTCTATTCTTCAGCGGGCCGCATTTCGGTCTTGCCGCAAAGATCATCTTCGGTTTGCAGGCTATCGCCTGGATCCAGGCTGGCAACACCATCTACCATATTGCCGAACATGCCCTCCATTTCAGGCGATTCAACTTCTGGAGGCTCCTGAACGCCATAGGCGTAGCAAACGTCATCGCCGTCACCGTCATCTTCTGCGTAAACGAACCGTTTTTCACCGAATTCAAGATTCTCGGTTTCATGCCGCTGCACGACCATGCATACTTCAAGATTTATTCCATGATGTTCTTCCTGTACGTGTTCCCCGAGCTCCTGCTTACCATATACAAGCTGATGCGCAACACGCTCCAGACCGGCGACAAGGATTCGGCGCAGATCAACTTCTACATGGCCGGCAGCTTTATATTCTTCATCGCTCTTTCGTTCGTATTCGACTTCATGATCCCTGTCGCAAGTGGATTCAACGTCAACGGAAGACACCCGATATTCCTGCAATGGCACCAATACTCATGCATATTCCTCTCGGTTCTCTGCGGGCAGTACTTCACCTCGATTTCGTTCAAGAACAAGAGTTCCCACTGGCTCATGAAGAGCCTGTTCAACCAGCTCGGCGACTGCGTTTTCGCCATCCAGGCCGACGGCATCATCAGCTACTGCAACCCCGCAGCCCAGCTCCTGTTCCGCAAGACCGACAACGAAATGAAGATGTACCACATTCAGGACTTCATTCCCAGCCTGAAACTGGATAACGAAGTCGTGACAGAAAGCGTGAAGGTTCAGGTCAACGACGAACTACATTCCTTCAGTCTCTCGCTGTACAAGTACCGTACCACGCTTTCTACATACATGTGGCTTTTGCTCCTGAGCGACCAGACGAACTCGCTTTTCTACCAGCAGCGCATCAAGACGCTCAACCGACAGTTCGCCGACTACAAGAAGGACCTCATCCGCTACCAGGACCGTCTCGACAGCTCCGAAAAGAAATTCAAGGAGCAGAGCAGTTTCAGTTCCACGCTCATCAACGCGCTCCCCTTCCAGTTTTGGTCCAAGAACGAGCAGGGCGTCTACACCACACAGAACATCATGGACATCAAGAGCCGCGGCAACCTTATCCAAACGACGGACTCCACGGAATCCATATCGGACAGGGAACTGCAGGCGCGCAACAGTGGGCTATCGAGCATATTCACCACGTACGAAAACGACCGTCACGAAAAAATTTCCGAAGACGAAGCGAACAACCTGATCTTCAACAACAAGGCCGTATTCATTTACAACGAGCAGTTCATCCCGATTATATCGGAACAGAAACCATACAAGATTATCGGACTCAAGCAGGACATCACCGAACAGAAGCGTCTCGAAAGGGAACGCGACCTCCTGAGCGAACAGAAACGAATCCATTCGCGACTCGAAGACCTGGGCACGATGCTCGGCGGTTTCGCACACGACTACAAGAACAGTATCGGAGCCCAGATTGGGTTCTGCGAGCTGGCTCGTGAGACCCTCGAGAACTTGCCGACCGACGACATTCCCGAGAAAAAGGCAAAGACCATCGCGAAGGCAGGCGAACTTATCGGCGAAGCGAACAAGGCGGCGAACAAGGCAAAGGATTCCGTGAACCAGTTGCTAAGTGCCATAAGGAACGAGGCGTCCATCGCACCGAAACCGATGGTGTTCTCGCCATTCCTGATTATCGAGGACGTGGTAAAGAAGGTGCAGCTCACCCTCCCGTCGAACATCCACATATCGACCGAGGACATCGACAAGGACCTGAAGATAAAGTGCCTGCCGGCAGCGCTCGACCGCATATTGAGCAACTTGGCAAACAACGCCATATTCGCCATGAAGGACGACGGCGGAACGCTCACGTTCAAACTGGAGCGCGAAGAGGTAAAAACGAAAATCGTACAGCCCTTCTCGGACACCATCGAGCCGGGAGTTTATGCGAAATTCACCATCGCCGACACTGGCACGGGAATCGACTCCGGGACCCTCGAACGCATCTTTTCGCCGTTCTTTACCACGAAAGCGCCCGGCGAAGGGCTCGGCTTGGGGCTTACTTCAGCCCTCAGGCTCCTAAAAGACGGCAATGCGCATTTCACAGTGCACACGACCCTCGGCGAGGGCACGCAATTTAATCTATATTGGGACTTAGCAACCGAAAAAACGGAGGATGCATAATGGCCACTATCTTGATTATTGACGATGACGAACAGTTCAACTTGATGATGAAGACCGCCCTTGAAGTCAAGGGTTACGAAGTGGAAACCGCAAGCAACGGCAGAGAAGCAAAGACTCTCTACCAGAACAAGAAGTACGATGTCATCGTCACGGACATTATTATGCCGGACGTTGACGGCTACGAAGTCATTCTCGATTTGCGCCGCATGGGCATGAGCGACAGAACGATTGCCGTAAGCGCCGGCGGACGCACGGCCGCAGACGACTACCTGTTGACGGCCAAGCATTTCGATGTCGCGGTCACGTTCAATAAGCCCATCGATATCCAGCAGTTCCGCGAAAAGGTCGAAGAAATCATCAAAAGTCACCAGTAATAGATGCCGATGAACATCCTGATAGCTGATTCCGACAAGGAATTTATCAGCGACATTCGGCGTTCCTGGAATCTGGACGAAACAGAGCTCCTGCTCTGTGACGACAAGGACAATTTGATGCCACTGGTAAAGAACAACCCGATAGACCTCGCGTTTATCGAAGTTCCTTTCCTTACCTTCGACAACATGGATATCGTAAGCTATCTCAAGGAGAAGGACCCGAGCATCGAAATTTTTGTCCTGTGCGACAACAAGAACTGGCCCGGAGCCACCAGCGCGATTAACCGCGGGGCAAACAGTTTCTTGATGAAGCCTGCTTCGGTATCGCAACTTGAGGATACCGCAAAAAAGATACAGACCTTAAAGCAGAACAAGTCTACGCACCAGTTGATGGAATCCCAGGTGCTGGACACCCTACTTGGCGACACGCCCGAAATGAGGAAAATCCTCAAGACGGTCTACAAAATTTCCCCAACCACGAGTACCGTGCTCATCACCGGCGAATCCGGTTCGGGCAAGGAATTCCTCGCAAACGTCATTCACCGCTACAGCAAGCGCGCGGGCGAACCGTTCATCGCGGTCAACTGTGGCGCCATTCCCGAAAACCTGGTCGAAAGCGAACTCTTCGGAGCAAAGAAGGGCTCGTATACGGGTTCTACCGCCGACAAGAAGGGCCTGTTCGAGGCCGCCAACAAGGGGACCCTGTTCCTTGACGAAGTCGGCGAACTTTCTGCAGCGACGCAAGTGAAACTGTTGCGCTTTTTGCAGAGTCACGAAATTCGGCGCGTAGGCGAAACTGAAGCGCGCTACCTCGACATCCGCATTATCGCCGCGACCAACCGCGACCTGCAGGCGGCCATGCTCCGGGGCGAATTCCGCGAAGACCTTTTTTACCGTCTGAACACGTTCCACCTGACGCTCCCGCCGCTCCGCGAACGCAAGCCAGTGATTCCCACACTTATCCGCTATTTCATTTTGAAATACAAGGAGACGCACGGGAAGAACATCACCGACGTGGAACCGGCAGCACAGTACGCCCTGGCGAAGTACCCCTACCCGGGCAACATCCGCGAACTCGAGAACATCATCGAGCATGCAATTGTTCTTTCGGAAGGCGGCATATTGCGTCTGGAAGACCTGCCCGAGAACGTACAGGAAGAAGCCCGTGAAAAGACGGTCGCCATTCCGCACATCAAGGAAGACATTCCCGAACCGCGCCTGCTCACGAGCATCGAGGGCACACGCGTAGACACCCCCGCAAAGGCAGCGGACGAACCCGCAGACGCCGAAGACATCATCTCGCTCGAAGAGATGGAACGCCGGCACATACTGCATGCGCTGAGTGTCTGCAAGAACAACAAGACCGAAGTCTGCAAGAGGCTCGGCATTAGCCGCGCCACCCTCTGGAGAAAGTTGAAGGAACTCAAGATCCAGATGGACGGGGACGAATAATGCGCATCAACAAGTTCATATCCCTTTGCGGAGTCGCTAGCCGCCGCGCCGCCGACACCCTCGTACAGGAAGGTCGCGTGCAGGTAAACGGCGAGACCGTTACCGACATGGGCCACCAGGTAGACGAAAGCAACGACGAAGTTCTCGTCGACGGCAAGCCCGCGAAACTCCCGAAGAAGACGAAAGTCATCATGTTCCACAAGCCGGCCGGATGCGTATGCACCAAGGACGACCCGCAGGGGCGACGCACCGTATACGACTACCTGCCGCCGGGGTATGCCACCTTCAAGTATGTAGGGAGACTCGACCTGCAGAGCCGCGGGCTCCTGCTGTTTACCGACGACGGGGAACTGCTGCACCGGCTTACGCACCCGAGTTACGAAATCCCCCGCAGTTACTACGTGTGGACGACGCGGCCGCTTAGCGAAGCGGCCGCACAGAAACTTGTTGACGGTGTAGACATTCGCGACCCCGATGACCCGGACGCACAGGAAGAAATCGCATTTGCAACCGACGTGTATCTCGAAAACGGATTTGCGGAACTCGTGCTTATCGAAGGCAAGAACCGCGAAATCCGCCGCATGATGCGCGCCGTAGGTTACGAGATCCGCGACCTGAAGCGCGTGAGCTACAGCCATATTCAGCTGGGAGACTTGCCCGCAGGCGAATTCCGCGAACTCACCGCAAACGAACTGAACAAGTTGCGGCAAGCCGTACACCTGTAATAATGTGGAATGTGGGATGAGAAATGTGAAATGAAAAAAGTTATCTAATTACACATTACACATTTCCAAACCAGAACCTATCAACCATCATGTCAAGAACTCTCTACATAGGTGACGTACACGGCTGCGCCGATGAACTAGAACGCATCATAGACGCCTTCGGCTTTGTACGCGGGAGCGATACGCTCTACCAGACCGGAGACATCATCAACAAGGGCCCGGACATGATGCGGGCAATGCGCACCGTCATCGATCTCGGAATCCTTACCGTACGCGGGAACCACGAAGAACATTTAATCCGCTCGATGGAAGCCCCCGAAAGCATGTGGACCGAGAAGCAGCGCAACCGCTTCAAGGCGCTCCCGCTGGAAGACTGGGAGTTCATCCGCGATACGGTAAAAACATGGCCCCTCTGGCGCGACACCCCGCACGCCCTCCTCGTGCACGCAGGCCTAGAACCCGGCAAGACACGCCTTGAAGACATGAGCCCCGAAGTATTGCTGTCCATCCGCAAATGGAATGATGAGCCATGGTACAAACTGGTAAAATGGCCGAAAACCGTCGTGTTCGGGCACTGGGCAAAGAAGGGATTCGTGAACATTCCCGGATTCATCGGGCTCGATTCGGGCTGCGTCTACGGCAAGTGCCTTACCGCATGGTGCCCCGAAGAAGACAAGTTCTATACGGTACCTGCCGCCCGCGAATACACGCCGGTGAAGGACAAGGCAAAGGAATCCGAAGGCGCACCCTGCAAGGTGGTCGGCGACAACAGCCCTTCTGCAGTGCCGCCCAAGACATTCGACGAAATCAAGGCCCGCATCGAAAACGGCGATATCGCACCTGCAAAGGACAGCCCCGAAGAGAACACCATACGAAAAGCGAGCCCCTCCATCGCGGCAGAGTGGGCTGGTTACTAAAATTTTACTAAGTTTCCCCTAAATTGGTTGTTTAGAGGAAACATGAAGAAAATAATTGTAGCCCTAGTCTTTTTACTGACCGCAGGTACAGCATTCGCCGAAGAGGCATGGCCGCGCACGTTCTTTTTCAGCACTGGTATCGGACTTTACGCCTCCAAGGGCGACCTGAACGAGCGTGTGCTCTCGATGAAGGACACATCGGGTCGCAAGCAGACCATCCATTCCCCCGCTCTCGATATCTTTGCAAGCCCTGACTTTACAATCGGCGTTAATGTACGCGAATTCACCATCGGGCTTAACTTCCAGATCTGGAATTCAGAACAGGTCATCAACGGATTTCCGGACGAATCCCAGAAAGGGGAAAGCCTCATCTGGCGTATCAGCATGGAATTCACGTACAATTTCTTCTGGCCGGAGTTCTTCCAGATTGGGGTCGGCGCCGCCTATTCCTACACGACCGTCACAACGGAAAACACCGCCTATATCGATGGCGAGGCCAGCGATTCGGAACTTATGGGGTCAGCTGTCGGCCTTATTGCGAACATCAAGTACTTCCTGTTTGACAATTTCGCCATCGTCCCGTATGTAAAGATTTACGAGAACTGGTTCAAGAATGTCTATACCGAAGAAAGCGAGCTCTGCGACCTCGATTCCTACATGTGGCAGACGTTCTTCTTTGTCGGCGTAAACCTTCAGATACAGTTTTAATAACTAAATTTGGCAACGTATGAAAACGTTTGCCAAACTTTCAATCGCATTTCTAGCAGGCGCCGTCTCCTTTGCATCGGCAATGGACGAAAACGGCTGGGCATCCATCTACGAATCCATCGCCGCCTTCGAAGACAGGCCCGGCGCGGGCGCGCCCTTCAACCGCCCCGGCTACGTCAAGCCCATCATCGAGAACCTGGGCAACGTACTGAACAGCAACTGGTACGTAAGTGCAAACGTACCGCAGAGCCTTGCATTCGAATTTGGCATTCCCATTTCGCTCATCCCCATCAACGATGACGACCGCGTCTTTACCGAAAATGGCGTCGAAGTCCCGACTATTTTCGGCGAGAGCCACGACATGGCCCAGCCCTACGACGGCAAGACGATTTACGGTAACGAGACCTTGAACGGACTCGGTGTATTCACTTACCCGTACCTGCAGCTTGGCGTCAGCGCCTTCCATGCAAGGGTTGTTCTCCGCGGAATGTGGCTCCCGGCAATCAGCGAACTGCGCGGGTTCAGCCTGCTCGGCTTTGGCCTGCAGTACAGTTTCGGCAGGTGGTTCCAGTACATGCTCCCGCCAGCAGCGCAAGGCCTCGACGTGAGCCTCGTATTCGGCTACAACTCCAGCAGTATCGGTTACCGCCCCAAGGATTACAGTGGCCAGCTCGATCTCGACATTTCGGCATACACCTTCGATGTCGTTATCGGCTACAAGCCCTTTAGTTTCTTCGAAGTCCTGATGACACTCGGTTACCAGTCTGCAACCATGGAAGCCTCGGGCCACCTGGAACAGAACCAGAATCCCAACATGTTCATCAATCCGAACATCTCTGTCGACGGAAATTGCGGCTTCAAGTTCGGCATCGCGGTCGCATTCCAACTCGGCAAGACATACCACCCGGTTGTCGGGTTTGATTATGCCGGCAAGTCGAGCTTCACGACAAACGCCATCTATCTCAGGCAGCAGTTCGGCGAGGACAAGACTCCCGACGAGATCGCGAAGGACAAGGGTTACGTACGCGGAGCAAAGAAAGAAGAAGCTGCCCCCGCCGTGAACGAAACAAGCGAAAGCGCCCAGCAGGAGCTAGATCAGGAGGCAGAGCAGCCCGCGGAAGAACCCGCTGCTGACGAAGTCCCTGCCGAAGAAAGCGCAAAATAAGTTTTTAACTAAAAAGAAGGCATAACATGATTACATTCCTTATCGGTGTCGCCATCCTCATCGGCGGATACTTTACCTACGGAAAGTTTGTCGAACATGTCTTCGGCCCTGACGACCGCAAGACTCCGGCACTCGCCAACCCGGACGGCGTTGACCGCGTCCCCATGAAGCACTGGAAGAACATGCTCATCCAGCTCCTGAACATCGCGGGTATCGGCCCCGTCATCGGCGTGATACTCGGCATCAAGTTCGGCGCCATCGTGTTCATCATCCTCCCCATCGGCAACGTATTGGGCGGTGCGGTACACGACTACTTCAGCGGCATGATCAGCATGCGCAACAACGGCTACAACGTGCCGGCCCTTTCGCGCAAGTTCCTGGGCAAGGGCCCGTCCAAGGTGGTGATGGCCCTCATCTCCGTAGCCCTCATTCTCGTGGGAGCCGTGTTCACCAACACTCCGGCGCAGCTCATCAACACGCCCATCATCGCGGGCAGCGCAGTATCCCCCACGCTATTCTGGATTGCAGTTGGCGTTATTTTCACCTACTACTTCGTGAGCACATTCTTCCCCATCGACAAGATTATCGGGCGCATCTACCCGATTTTCGGCGGCATGCTCATCCTCGCCTCTCTCGGCATCATGATCGGTATCGCCCCGCACCTGAACGTGCTTGACGAATTCAACCTCAGCGACATTGCCTCGAACTTCACGCAGCATCCGGCACACCAGCCCATCATCCCGATGCTCTTCGTGACCATCGCCTGCGGCATCATCAGCGGTTTCCACAGCACACAGAGCCCGCTCGTGGCCCGCACCGAAGTCACTGAAAAGACCGGCCGCCAGACGTTCTACGGCATGATGATTATCGAAGGCCTTATCGGCATGATCTGGGCTGCCGGCGGCATGTTCATCTACCACATGCAACCCGAGCTCATGACAGCCGGCGGCGTGAAGGTCTTAAGCGTTCTCGTTTCTACCGTCATCCCGTTCGCCCCGATTTCCATCCTCGTGGTGGTGGGCGTCATTATCCTTGCGGTCACGAGTGGCGACACGAGCCTCCGCAGCCTCCGCCTCACCATCTCGGAACTCTTCGGCATCGACCAGGCCGACCCCAAGAAGCGCCTGCTCTTGACCGTCCCGATGTTCGCCATCTGCCTCGTGCTCATCTTCTGGAGCAACCTGAACCCGCAGGGATTCAACATCCTGTGGAACTACTTCAGCTGGAGTAACCAGCTCATGGCCGTCTGCAGCCTGTGCGTTGCGACAGTCTACCTCCGCAGCAAAAAGAAGAACTACCTGATTACGCTCATCCCGTGCATGTTCATGGCGTTCATCTGCTTCGATTACATCTTGTGGGTTAGCCCCGAGAACCTGAAGGGCGCTCCGCTGGGCTTTGGTCTCGACTACAAGACCGCCCTCGTGCTCGCCATCGAGAATGCAGCCGTCCTCGGCGCGCTCCTCTGCCTGCGCGGCAAGAAACTTGCTTCCAGGAAGGAATTCGACCCGGATAAGTGGGACAGTTCTATCGATGAAAAGAACGACTACGAACCGGACTAAGGAGAGTTAGCCCCTGCAGCTCGAAGGAACAATCAAGAACGTTACCTTTCACAGCCCGGACAGCGGATTCTCCGTATTCCGTGTGATTGTGAAAGACGAAAAAGCCCCCGTTGTCGTAACGGGGACTTTTCCCGATTTAAGGCAGGGAGAATCGCTCAAGATGGATGGCGATTGGGGGTACCACCCCAAGTACGGCCGTCAATTCAAGTGCACCTCGTTCACTGTTGCTGTAACCGAAAGCGAGAACATCGCCGAATATCTTTCCAGCGGTCTATTCAAGGGTATCGGCCCCAAGACGGCCGAGGCCATCGTGAAGGTTTTCGGCGAAGACACCGTCGACATCCTCGACAACCATCCGGACATTTTCCGCAAAGCAAAGATCAAGGGCATCACCGCCAAGAAGGTCGAAGCCTTCCTCGCCGCATGGCAAATGAACCGCCACAGCAGGGAAACGATGCTGTTCCTGTATGGCCACGGAATCGCGGGCAGTGTCGCCAGGAAACTCTGGAACCAGTTCGGGCAAGAGACTATCGCACGCATTACGGAAAACCCCTACCTGCTCTGCGAAGAAATCTGGGGTATCGGCTTCTTGAAGGCCGACGAAATCGCGACGAAGGTAGGCATTGCCAAGGATAGCCCCAAGCGCCTGCAGTCCGCCCTCATGTACGTGCTGCAGGAATCCAGCTTTAACGAAGGCCACGTGTACCTCCCCAAGGACACCCTGCTCGAAAAGACCTTCCGGATCTTGCGCATCCCGATGGAAGACGACGATGCCGCCTACGGGCTTATCCGACAGTTCGACGACCTTTGCGAACACGAGCGCATCCGGCGTGTCGACGACGACTGCTTTTACCCGCCGATGTTCCGCGCCGAACAGAGCATTGCAGACAACATCCTGTACCGGCTGGCGGGCAACGCGCTCCCGACCGCGGGTTTCGAGCGTTCCCTCATGGACTGGGAACACCAGCACAAGTTTGCCTTCGACCCCATACAAAGGAAGGCCATCGAGATGGCGCTCGCCTACCGCATTTCCATCATCACTGGCGGCCCCGGTACCGGCAAGACGACCATATTGAAGGGCATCCTCCACCTCGCACAGAAGATGGACGAGAGCGTTTTCCTCGCCGCCCCCACGGGCCGTGCGGCAAAGCGCATGAGCGACCTCTGCGGAATGCCTGCACGCACCATACACCGCATGCTCGAGATGGACCCCGCCACAAAGAAGTTCAACCGGAACGCCGAGAACAAGCTCCCCTGCGACTTGCTTATAATCGACGAATTCAGTATGGTCGACACCTGGCTTGCGGCCGCCCTCTTCGAGGCCATTCACGCAAAGACGCGCATCGTACTCGTGGGCGACTCAGACCAGCTACCAAGCGTAGGCCCCGGGAACGTGCTAAACGACCTCATCCGCTGCCCGCGGATTCCGACAACGCGCCTACAGCATATCTTTAGGCAAGCCGGCGGAAACGACATCGCCGACAAGGCTGCAAAGATCAACGCCGGAATCGTCCCCTCGCCCATCGAGGGTCCGAACTTCCACTTCATCCCGTTCGAGGATCCCGAAGAGGCGAAGAACATTCTGCGCGAACTGCTTACGACCGGAGTGCGAGCCAAACTCGACATCGACCAGAAAACCGACCTGCAGATCCTCACCCCGATGCGCAAGGGCCCCCTCGGCATATTCGAACTCAACAGTTTCTTGCAGGAACTGCAGAACCCGGGCAAGGCACGCCACAGGATTATGGGGGTCGGCTGGAGCGACGGCGACAAGGTGATGCAGATAAAGAACAACTACGACAAGAACGTGTTCAACGGTGACGTCGGCATCATCTTCAAGGTCCACAAGGACGACGAGAAGGTCACCGTATTCTACGACGACAAGACTGTCGAGTACGAGGGCGACGAACTGGAGCAGCTCACCCTCGCCTATGCCAGCACCATCCACAAGAGCCAGGGAAGCGAATACCCCGCCGTAATCGTCATCCTCGATTCTAGCCACTACATGATGCTCCAGAGGAACCTCATCTACACGGCGATTACCCGCGCCAAGGGCCACGTATGGGTACTTTCTGCCCCAGGGGCTTTCTCGACCGCGGTCCGCAACAACCGCAGCATACGCCGCTACACCCGCCTTACCGAGCGCCTAGGATAGCTATATGTGCAGGAGCGTTTCATGAAAAAGGCAAAAAAGGGTAATTTAGGCAATATGTTTCCGAAATTTCGCAGTTTTTTCACTTAAATCCTTTGCTTTTTGGCTTATTTTTGTTTATTTTCAAGAAAAACAGACTAGAGGTACTCTTATGAACTTCAAAAAAATTCTTCTCGGTTCTGCCATCGCAGCCGCATCCTTCGGATTTTTCGCATGCGGCGATGAAGGTTCCAGTGATCCCGTAGTCGGTCCCGACGGAAAGGAACCGGCCGGTCCCAAGATTGATATTCCCAAGCAATCCGCACTTTCCCCGATTACCGTTAACGGTCTGAAGGTGACCGTGATGTCCGGTACCAACGGCATGCGTGGTTCCCTGGGCGGCGTCATCAAGATCGACCCGGAATTCATGGACACCTCCGAGCCCTACACCGCCAATGTCGATGTCAAGATTGACAGCGTGTCTTTCGCCGTGGGTAGAGTCATCGACGGGAAGCCGTACCAGGAAAAGATCAACATCAACCTCGATGGTCAGGTGTTCCCGACCGACATGGTGTCGTTCTCCCAGAAATACATCGAGTTCTCTGAACTCAGCACCTGCGGCGAATTCCAGCTCTACATTTTTGCCTACTCCAGCAGCAAGGAAGAAGGTATCAAGACCTCGCTCTACACGACCGTCATCGATACGCTCAAGTTCACGCGCCCCGAAGCGGAATGCAAGACACCGGAGCCGATTGAGTCCTCCTCTTCTGCTGCCGCAGTCTGCACTCCGGTAACCGCAAACGAACTCGTGCTTTCCAACACCTCGGGTGGTGCCCTGACGGCCATCAACTTCGAAACCGGTGCTGCCGACAATCCGCACGTCACGCTTAAGTTCACGGGCGGAGATGCCTTCCTCGTTCCGGGTGCCGGCACGACCATTTACGAAGACAACAACCAGATTTCCGGCCTCCTGCCGACCAAGAGCCCTGTCTGCAAGGAAGACTTCTCGAGAAGCAGCATGCCTCTTGACGCCGATGAAGAACTGGTGAGCGGCCTCTGGCTTGATGTTGTCACCGCCGATGGCAAGATGTTCCCGCTCATGATCCAGAAGGTGATGAAGGAAGCCAACACCAAGGGCACTGTCAACATCGTCTACTACAAGTAATCGCTAGGCAAAACCTTTATCGAGCCCTCCCCCTGCGGGAGGGCTTTTTTGTGGAATAAAGCACTACTTTCTCATTTTTAAATTAAATTAGCCTAACTTTATTAGATTAATCTAATTTTAGCAAGGATTTTTTTCTATTATTGCTTTCATCAAAAACAATAAATAGGAGAAACCTCATGATTAAACTTGTACTAGTCCGCCACGGCGAAAGCGAATGGAACAAGAAGAACCTCTTTACCGGCTGGATGGATGTCGACCTGAGCGAAAAAGGTCACGAAGAAGCGACCGCTGCTGGCCAACTTTTAAAAGCCGAAGGCTACGATTTTGATTTGTGTTACACCTCGTACCTGAAGCGCGCCATCCATACGCTGAACCACATGCTCGACGAGATGGATAGAGCATGGCTCCCCGTCGTAAAGAGTTGGAAACTGAACGAGCGCCACTACGGAGACCTGCAGGGCAAGAACAAGTCCGAAGCCGCCGAGAAGTTCGGTGAAGAGCAGGTAAAGATTTGGCGTCGTTCCTTCGATATCAAACCGCCCGTACTCGCCGATGACGATGAGCGCAGCGCAAAGAAACAGGCCATGTACCGCGATGTAGACGAATCATTCCTCCCGCAGAACGAAAGCCTTGAAACGACAATTGCCCGCGTAATCCCCTACTACCTCGAAGAAATCAAGCCGCAAATGAAAGCCGGCAAGCGTGTCGTGATTGCCGCCCACGGCAACTCCCTTCGCGCCCTAGTGATGTACCTCGACAAGATGAGCAAGGAAGAAGTTCTCGGCCTGAACATCCCGACCGCAACCCCGCTCGTCTACGAGTTCGATGACAATCTGAACCCGGTTAAGCACTACTACCTAGGAGACCAGGAAGCCCTCAAGGCCAAAATGGAAGCCGTAGCCAACCAGGGCAAGAAAAAGTAGCGCACCATACTGTTGTGTCTTCAGAAAATTCGGAGCCGATGGCCCCGATGTTTTCTAAATTTGTGCTCGGATTTTAATTCAACTGGCTAGGCTCAGGCCGAGCTCAAGGAGACACAACATGCTCAAGAAGCTTTCCAATTTCCCCGGCATCAAGGGACCGGTCGTCACCATCGTGATGGACGGTTTTGGCATCACCGATAAGGTCGAAGGCAACGCCATCAAGGCTGCCCGCACCCCGACACTTGACAACCTCTTCAAGATGTACCCGAACGTGCTCCTGAAGGCTCACGGCCGCGCCGTGGGTATGCCGACCAACGAAGACATGGGTAACTCCGAAGTGGGTCACAACGCCATCGGTGCCGGCCAGGTGTACAACCAGGGTGCCGCCCTCGTGCAGGATTCCATCGTCTCCGGCGAAATCTTCGGCCGCGACGCCTGGAAGGAAATTGCCGAGAACGTTCGCGCCAAGAACACCGTGCTCCACTTCATCGGCCTCTTCAGCGACGGTAACGTCCACTCCAACATCAGCCACCTCAAGGCCATGGTCGCCCAGGCCAAGAAGGAAGGCCTCAAGAAGGTCCGCGTGCACATCCTCCTCGACGGTCGTGACGTGCCGGAAACTTCCGCTCTCGATTACGTCGGCCCGTTCGAAAAGTTCCTCGACGAACTCCGCAGCCCGGAATTCGACGTTTGCATCGCTAGCGGCGGTGGCCGTATGCAGATCACCATGGACCGTTACAACGCTAACTGGAAGATGGTGGAACTCGGCTGGAAGACCCACGTGCTCGGCGAAGGCCGCTACTTCGACAACGCCACCCAGGCTATCGAAACGCTCCGTGGCGAAACCAAGGCTATTGACCAAGACCTCCCGCCGTTCGTGATTGCGAAGGACGGTCAGCCGGTCGGTACCATCAACGATGGCGACTCCGTAGTGTTCTTCAACTTCCGTGGCGACCGCGCTATCGAAATCACCCGTGCCTTCGAAGAAGAATCCTTCAACGAATTTGACCGAGTGCGCTTCCCGAAGGTCTGCTACGCCGGCATGCTCCAGT
Organism: Fibrobacter sp. UWR2; assembly: GCF_002210285.1. Classification (NCBI taxonomy): domain Bacteria; kingdom Pseudomonadati; phylum Fibrobacterota; class Fibrobacteria; order Fibrobacterales; family Fibrobacteraceae; genus Fibrobacter; species Fibrobacter sp. UWR2. The sequence continues at coordinate 123,270 of NZ_MWQE01000008.1, forward strand.
ACGACGGCGACCTCAAGCTCCCGAACCGCTTCTTGGTGCCGCCTCCGGCCATCAAGGAAACCAGCGGTGAATGGCTTGCCGAAACGGGCGTGAAGCAGTTCGCTTGCTCCGAAACGCAGAAGTACGGCCACGTGACCTACTTCTGGAATGGTAACCGTTCCAGCAAGTTCGACGGCGAAACCTACCTCGAAATTGAATCTGACGTTGTTCCGTTCGAACAGCGCCCGTGGATGAAGGCCGCCGAAATCACCGACGCCATGATCGAAGCCTTGAAGAGCGGCAAGTACCAGACGCTCCGCTGCAACTTCCCGAACGGCGACATGGTGGGCCACACTGGTAGCTTCCGCGCCGCTACGATGGCTATCGAAGCTGTGGACATCGGCCTCGCCCGCTTGCTCCCGGTAATCGACGCCCTCGGTGGTGTCGCCATCATCACGGCTGACCACGGTAACGCCGACGAAATGTACGAAATCGACAAGAAGACCGGCATGCCGAAGGTCAACAAGGACGGTACCTTCAAGGCCAAGACGAGCCACACGCTCAACAAGGTTCCTTGCATCCTTTACGATAACGTAACGGGTGGCAAGCTCGGTCTCAAGGAAGGCGACTGGGGTCTTTCCAACATCGCTGCTACGACGGCCAACCTCCTCGGCCTCGAAAAGCACGAAGCTTGGGATGATTCCATGCTCATCATCAAGTAACCCGAATGTCATCCCCGCTATACGATACTTGGCAACTTGTTGCCTCAGTAGAGTTATCCTCTTTGGGGAGAAGGCGGGGATCTTTCTTTCAAGAATAAAAAAAGCGCTCCCGAAGGAGCGCTTTTTAAATCTAATTCAGGCGATTAGTTGCAGCCACCGTACGGTCCAACCTTGGTAACGGCAAACGTACCGCTGACACCGTCAGCCCCCGTTATCTTGAACTTGAGCGAAGAAAGCTGCTTTGCGGCAACAGTTCCTGATATCTTCGTCGCTCCTGTATACCATGACGGCTGTTCAAATTCACCCCAAGCGATATCCACGACATTCAATGTCGTCGACTTTGCCAGTTCAAATGCCGGATTCGCATTTTGAATCGATTTTTCGACAGCATTGGTTAGACCAAGTTCAATCGACATCTTAACAGTCGCTTTGTATTCAACGCAAATACCACCCAACTTGGAAGCATCGCCCTCATACGAGTTGTTTTTTCCAAAGCCGAAAGCAAAGCCGACATATCCGTCGTAGCCAAGGTTTTCGGAACCACCAAGCGAGAAGCTACCACAAACGCCACCGCAAGCCTCGACCACAGGAGTCATGTCACCCTTGGCATCCGGTTCAACCTGCCAATCTATGGAGGATTCACCACCATTTTCATTATCATCGTACTTGTACCACCAGCCACCGTCGTTGTTTCCAACCGGCACATGCGACTTGCCGAGGGAGCCATCCCACAGTTCAAGCTTGATGGTGCCGTCGTCCACGACAACCGAACTGGAACTCTTCGGCGGGACCGTAGAGCTGGACACAGGCAATGCAGCAGAACTGCTGGACGGAGTCAGCTCGCTAGAAGAGCTGGGAATCAGCAGGGAACTGCTGGACAGGAGCGGCAGAGTCTCGCTGCTAACCGGAACGGCGTCAGATGAGGACTGGACCAGGCTTGCCTGGGCAATCGAATCAAGCACATGCTGACGAATGGAATCCGCATTCAGCGGGGTGTCCTGCGGGTTCTGGGCCTGAGGCTGGTCTCCTCCGACCGGAGGTGCCGTCACACCTGTTTCGCCAGATTCATTACAGGCAACCAAAGTGCAGATTGCCAAAAGACCGAGTAATTTTTTCATTTTGTCTCCTCGTGATATTTTCCTAATTATGGTATATATATATTTTTTTACCTGCAAAAGCCAATGAAAAACAAATTTTGACAGTCAAAATCACGGAAAATGCAAAAGAACGCACGAAAAAAGATTATGACAGTTGCCGCCCTCATCCTGATTGTAGCGGTGTAGAAGAACAAGGACGCCGACTTTATCTATTTTGACGGAATGATTGGCCGCGTAAACGGCACAGAAGTAAAATAGAAAATTCAAAAATTTCCCACGGTAGCACATTTTTAAGAATGTCAAGTTCTGACATTCTCTTTATGTATATTTGCGTATGACAGCATAAAAGCCATCATCAAACACGAGGAAAATCTATGGAATTCAAGGTAATGGAAAAGCCCGACATGACGGAAGAAGAACTCCGTTATTTTAACGAGCACGATTTTTCAGAAGATTTCAAAGAAGCCCTCGCCAATGGAACCGCAATCGTCAGCAACGGCCCCTGGGAAGAAACCGTAAAGGAAATCAAGGCGCGCAAGGCCCGCGAAGCAACGAAGATGGCATCTTTCCGTTTGCCAGTTTGGGTTATCGAAGGACTCAAGCGCAACGCGGCAAAAGGCGGCGTCAAGTACAGTGAATATGCCATCGAGGTCTTGTCAAAGGCCGCGGTATAAATATATATTCAATGTATGAAACTTCTCGACCAGTTCAGTTATTCGGAACTCAAGCCCGTCCTTTCGACAGAGGGGATGAGGGCGCTTGACAAAGCGGCAAAGGAAGCTCTCGCCGGAGGTGCGTCCGCAATTGAAGCTGGGTACGGCCTGATGAAGCAGGCGGGCGCCGCGCTGTTCGAGAAGGTAGTTGAGACTCTAGATAATTTCGGAATTGGAAAAACGCCGCGATCTGTCGCAGTATTTGTCGGCGGAGGCAATAACGGCGGTGACGGGCTCGTGCTCGCAAAACTACTGATTGAAGCAGGGATTCCCTGCACCACGTATTCGCTTGCCGCCGCGAACAAGTTCCAGAACGAAGCCAAGATGGCACTGGACGATTTTGCGCTGGCAGGCGGCCGTTTAATTCTGTATTCGCCGACAGCGGAAAGTTTGTCGCAGGCAGGAACTGCGCCACGCACGCCGCGGTTCGCTGATTTTGATTTGATTGTCGATTGCATGCTCGGGAACGGAGCGCACGGAGAACTCCGAGAACTGTACGCAGCCGCGGTCCGCGACATTGCCGCATCAAACATCCCGGTTGTCGCAGCCGACGCACCCACCGGTTACGACTCACAGGAACACGTGCGTCGCGAACCCTGTACCCGCGCTTGCGAAACCCTCCTGTTCGGGTTCCCGCGGCTGGATGCATACACTCGCGAAGGCGGGCCCACATTCGGGGAAGCCTCGGTTGCCTCGCTCGGCTACCCCGCAGGCACCGTCGCGCAGTTCAACGAGAACACGTTCCTCGCCACCGAATCGCTCATCCCGCAAATCTTGCCCGAGCGCGACGACTGGGGAGACAAGCGCGCCCAGGGCTGCGCCATGATTGTCGCAGGTTCCGGCGACATGCCGGGAGCCGCCGCGCTCTGCACGCAGGCAGCCCTCCGGAGCGGCGCCGGCCTCGTGACGCTCGCGAGTCCGGACGCCATAATGCCTGTGTTGCAGGCAAAGCTCTCGGAACCCGTATTCTGCAATTTGCAAGATATGTCCGGCCAGGACGGAGACACGGTCGACGACCGCGCCACCGCCCTCTCCCCCGCACACATCCCGCAGATTCTCGAGAAGGCATCACACAACCAGGCGCTCGCCATCGGGCCCGGAATCGGTAGCGCCGAATGCACGCGCGACGCCGTCATCGAAATACTCCCGCAAGTCAAGTGTCCGACGGTCATCGACGCCGACGCGCTGAACGCCATCGCCACACTCAACAAGACTTCGGCAAGCCCCGCCTCCGGCGCGGCATCGTTCCTGCACAGTATCGCCTCCGCGGCCGTGCTCACCCCGCACCGCCGCGAATTCGAAAGGCTTTTCGGCGCCCTCCCGACAAACGACATCGACATACCGAACCTACTGCGCGGCATCGCCCGCCACACGAAAAAGGCCATCCTCCTGAAGGGCGCGCCCACCTTCGTCGCGAGCCCCGACGGACGCGTGTTCATCGTGCCCGCACACAACTCGGGCCTCGCCAAGGGCGGCTCGGGCGACGTTCTTACCGGCATCATCACGGCTCTGCTCGCACAAGGCTTGCCCACCTGCGAAGCCGCCGTACTCGGAGCATTGCTGCATCAAAAAGCAGGCCACACAGCCCGCGAAAAACTCGGCGCATTCAGCATGCTCCCAAGCGATGTCATCGACGCACTGCCGCAAGCATTCGGTCGATAAATTTATCCTTAGAACTAATCCTTGAGGCAACGGACGGAGAAACCGCCGTACTTGCTGTAGGTGACCATGCTCATGGCGGTACCGATGTAGCTCACGTTTATCTGGTACGTGCTGTACGTGCTATTCTCAGTAGAACTCCAAAAGTCTACGCGGCCGCCCTCGCCGACATAATTCCCATTGTACTCCCTGTCGCCGGCAGGCAACGCCGAGAAGGAATAGGAGTCCGTGCCGTTGCCGCTACCATCCCAGCCGCTAGTAGATCTGAGTCTCTCAGCTCGTTCAACTGCGGTAGCCAGCGTTCTCCATTCCGTCAAATCCGGCAAGTGCCAACCCTTGGGACAAATTCCACGTACCGGATAAGTCGGAGAACAGCTCTTGCCAAAGCCACAATCCTTGCCGTTTGCAGACCACTCGCCCACGCTGTCCATCGCGGCTGCCCACGTATAAAGGCGACCGTACTTAGCACAATATTCTGCAGAATCATTATAGCACCAGCTAGTAGAATCGGAGGTGAACACCTCTTTGGCTTTCTCATATTCATAAGGAACGTCAGTGTATGCGTAGTTCAAATTCTCCGCCATCCACGTCTGCGTACCAATGGTCACAGTCTTATAGGTTTGGCCATCGCGTTCGTCGGTCATAGATCCCACAACCACAGCGGAAGGCTCTACGTAGCCACCGCTAGAACAGCTACTTGAAGCAACACTCGACGATGACGATTTCGCAGAACTGCTGCTGGACACACTTGTCTCGCCATCGCTCGACTGCGGTGAATCGCTGGACGAGGAAACGTCGCTCGACGAAGATTCCTTCCCGTCCGGGCGAGTCGTAAAATCGCTGTCGTCGTCACCGCAAGCGGCCAGACACAGGAATGCAACCAGGGCAAAAATTCTCCATCTCATAGTGGTCCTCCCATTTTACACACAATGTAATAAAAAGCGCCCGCCGTTATGCGGGCGCCGGTGTTTTGGAGGAGAACAATTTTAACGGGCCTTCACCACGTGGTTCTCGGTGCCGACACGTACGAGGTACGAGCCAGCCCCCGGCAACGCAAAGACGTTGTTCTGGCCAGTGACATTCCGGCGGAACAGCAGACGGCCCTGCATGTCGAACACGGTTACCTGCACGGAGCCCGCGGCCGTACCCAAGCCATAAATAGCGACTTCACGGCCCGACACAGCAAGGTTCATGCGGTTCGCCATCACAGCCACAATCGCATCGGAAGCCTCGCTGCTGCTGGACACATTCTGCACCTCGACAGGCTCGGTGACCTTGTTGCTACTGCTGGACACACTTGTCTCGCTATCGCTCGACCGCGGTGTGACGCTACTGCTGGACTTTGCAGAGGAACTCGACGCAGGCTCTGCACCGCTACCAGCCATCACGGTAATCGTCCCGCTCTTCGAGGCATTCGTCGTCGCACCCGTCGTCGTCACCGTATACTTGTACGCACCCGGAGCCACGCTCGACGCGACCGTTCCCGAAATGTAGAAGTCGCTACCCTTCAGCGTGCCCGAAACACCCTGCGGAAGCCCCGTCACCGTAGCGCCTGTCGCAACCGTAATCGTGTAGTAGAATTCCGTAATCGCAGCGCCCTGGGCCACCTCCTGGTTCGCACTGCCAGAACCATGCTTGGTAAGTGTCGCCTCGCCCGCGACAGTACCCTGCGACGAACTAGACTTTGCGACACTGCTGCTCGATTTCACGGAAGAACTCGATGCCACGCTAGAGCTCGACTTTGCGCTGCTGGAACTTGCCGGAGTCACCACAGACGATGCACCCGGATCCGGAAGTGTCGCTCCCGCATAGAGCTTGATGGAATCGCGCAGGGCATACGCCTTCGCCTGCGTACTCACGTCGGTGAGGCTCATGGAATAGCTCGGCTTGAACGCCGTGCCTGTCCCCGACTGCGGCTTCTTCACATTCTCTTCGTAATTTTCGATCATCTGCGCCGCCGTGATGGCACCGTCGCTCGTGTAGAGGTCAAGCGCCTTCTGCACGCCGATGAACACGTTCCTTTCGATGCGTATATCCGCCTCGATGGCAGCACGCACGCAGTAGCTCGCATCCTTGCTGTCGAAGAGGTTGTTCGCCACATGCACCTTGCCAAAGCGCACACGCGGCATGCGTTCCACCACGCCATCGGCCCACCACGTATGGTGAATCGTCACGTTCAGATGCCCGCGGTCGCTCGTCTTTGTCTTGCTGTTGCCAATCAGGTTGCTGAACTGGTGGCCGCTCGATGCCGAGGTATAGCTGAACTTGGTCCACGAAATCGTCACGTAGTCCGAGGCGTTGGTGATGTCCAGGTTGCCGTCGTGACCGTCGTAGACATCCACGTGGTCAATCCACACATTCTTGGATTCGTGATTCACCTGGAGGCAATCCTCGTCGTCGTCGTCATGCGCGCCCACGCCCTTGAATTTCAGGTTGCGGATGATGACGTTCTTCGAGCCGCTCAGCTTCATGGCGCTACCCGTGCTGGGCTGCGCGATAATGGCGCCCTGGTAACCGTAAATCGTCACGTTGCTGCCGACCTCGACGGGGCCCATGTACGTCCCCGGCTTCACGTAAATAATCTTGTTGCCCGCCTTGGCGTAGCTCTTGAGGTCACTCACGTTGTCCACCGTGACCTCGGAATAGCCCTTGCCGCCCGTAGTGCCGCCGTTCTGCGTCGCGAACCCCGCCATCGGGAAATCCGGCGAGGTGACCGCGAACGCGGAAGTCGCCGTACCGACAACCGTCGCCCCGCACACAAGCAGTGCCGAGAGCGACATCCTTAACGAATTACAACCCATAACATCCATCCTTTTTTGAGTCACAGGCAACCCGCCCGCATTGTTCTCAAAATTTTTCTCAAAAATTACATTCAAAAAAGGAAAAAGTCAATAGGCATTTTTGCCTTCAATGCCATTTTCCGCCCGTATTTTAGCCTAAAATAAACAAAAATGACGAAATTTGCAAAATTTCGCCATTCCTAAAATGTTCTCAAAAATTTATTTTACAAAGACAACTACGGCGATTTCTACGCCATCTCGGCCACGAGCTTGTCCATCGCGGCTTCGGATTCGGCGCTGAGCGTGGACTTCACCGTCACCACGGTCTCGGCGAGCGTCACGTTCTTGAGCGTAGCGAGGATTTCGGTCATCTTCTTGGCGGCCATCGGAGCCCAGGTACCGTTTTCCATGACACCCACCTTGCGGTTGGAGTAGTTCTTGGCCTTCAGGTGGTTCAAGAAATCTTCCATGACCGGGAAAAGGCCCGCATCGTACGTGGGAGCGGCCACCACCATGCGGTCGTAGCGGAAGGCGTCCTCGATGACTTCGGCCATGTCGCTGCGGGCAAGGTCAGAGACCACGACTTTCTCGACTCCGGCGGCGGTCAACTTTTCGGCAAGCTTCTCGGCAGCCTTCTTGGTTCCGCCGTAAATCGAGGCGAATGCCACAAGCACGCCCTTGTCTTCGGGAGCGTAGCTGCTCCAGGTATTGTACTTGTCGATGTAGTAGCCGAGATTTTCGGTGAGTACCGGGCCATGCAGCGGGCAAATCGTCTTGATGTCGAGCGCGGCAGCCTTCTTGAGAACCGCCTGCACCTGGTTGCCGTACTTGCCCACGATATTGAAGTAGTAACGGCGAGCTTCGCATGCCCAGTCGTCCGGGTCGGCATCATAAACACCGAACTTGCCGAATGCATCGGCCGCGAACAGCACTTTTTCGCTCTGTTCGTAGCTGAACAACACCTCGGGCCAGTGCACCATCGGGGCTCCGATAAACTGCAATGTGTGAGCACCAAGAGAAAGCGTTTCGCCTTCCTTCACGGTCTGCGTCTTGGTCGATGCAGGCAGCGCCATGAACTGCGGCAATAGCGCGAACGCCTTTGCCGAGGCCACGAGAGTCGTCTCCGGATACTTCGCCACAAAATCAGCAATGCCACCGGCATGATCCGGTTCCAGATGGTGAATTACCAAATAGTCCGGCTTGCGGCCAGCAAGAGCGGCCTCCAGATTGGCGAGCCACTCGCCCACCTTGTGCGCATCAACCGTATCGGCCACGGCAATCTTTTCGTCAACAATCACATACGAATTGTACGCCATGCCCTCGGGCACCACGTACTGGCCTTCGAACAAATCCAAATCGCGGTCATCCACACCGATGTACTTGATATTTTCGCTAAAGTTCTTCATGATAATTCCCTTTTTTTGGAGGAAAATATACAAAAGCCCACTTATGACTTGTAAAATCGGTGGCAAAATTTATATTATTTAGCCCACCCATCGACGACCCGGGAAAACATCCCGACAGCCGCCAGACGAGAACGGATAAACCTCCGGCTTAAAAGGCAAATAAAGGCAATACGATGGACATCAAGATTCTGCAACAGCCCGACGATGTGACATGCGGGCCAACAAGCCTCCAGGCGGTCTACAACCACCTCGGCTACAAGATTTCTCTAAAGCAGCTTATTTCTGAAATTGAGTTCCTGGAAGACGGAGGGACGCTAGGCGTATTCCTCGGCATCGACGCGCTCAAGCGCGGGTTCAAGGTCACGCTACACTCCTACAACCTGACGCTCTTGGACCCCACATGGAGCACGCTCAGCATGCCGGAACTGAAGGCGAAACTTGAACTGTTGCACAAGGCAAAACACGCGCCCAAGCTCCGCAAGGCCATCGAGGCGTACATCCGCTTCATTGACCTGGGCGGGAAAGTCGCATTCGAGGATTTGCGCGCGGCCATGTTCGAGAAGTACTTCAAGAAGGGCGTGCCCGTGCTCTGCGGGCTTTCAGCCACCTACCTGTACCGCAGCATGCGCGAGTTCACCGGTGCCGACGACAAGTCTGTATTCGACGACATCCACGGCGAGCCCATGGGGCATTTCGTGGTCGTATACGGCATCGACGAAAACAAGCAGTTCATGGTGGCGGACCCCGACGGCACCAATCCGCTCCACAAGACGCCCTATTACAAGGTCGACAAGTTTAGATTAATCCACAGCATATTGCTCGGCGTGATGACCTACGACGGCAACGTGCTCGTTATAGAGAATAAGAAATAAAGATTCCCGGTCAAGCCGGGAATGACAATTTGAAAAAAACATGAAGAAGTTAATAGTCGTAAACAACCCCAAGCACTGGAAGTTACACGTTCCGGGCATAGACATCATCTCGGCGCAGGACTACCTGATTTCGAGCAAGTACACGAACGAGCGCAACCTGCGCGTATTCAACCTCTGCCGCGATTACAGTTACCAGAGCAAGGGCTACTACGTGTCGCTCCTGGCCGAGGCCCGCGGACACAAGGTTATCCCGGGCGTCAAGAACATGCGCGACTTCAAGGCCCCGGCGGTAATCAAGCATATCTCCGACGAAATCGACAACCTGATTCAGAAAAGTTTCCACAAACTCACCGGCACGGAATTCGTGCTCTCGATATACTTCGGGCAGAACGTGAGCCCGCAATACCTGGAACTTTCGCAGGAACTCTACCGCTTGTTCCAGGCCCCGCTGCTGCGTGCGAAATTCGTGTTCAAGCAGAAATGGTTTATCCAGAGCATCCGCCCGATATGCGTAGACGAAATTCCCGAATCGCACATGGAATTCGTCGACAAGTTCGCGCAGGAATACTTCGAGAAGACCCGCTATGCCTCCAGCAAGGAGGAGGATTACCTGTACGACCTCGCCATCCTCACGAACCCGGACGAGGTTGAGCCGCCGAGCAACGCGGAAGCCATACAGCATTTTGTGAAGGCGGCAGAAGATACGGGATTCCGCGTGGAGATGATTACCCGCAAGGACTACCCGCGCGTGGGTGAATTCGATGCGCTGTTTATCCGCGAGACGACGAACGTGAACCACTACACGTACAGTTTTGCCCGCCGCGCACAGTCGCTGGGCATCGCCGTCATCGATGACCCAGACAGCATTCTGCGCTGCTCCAATAAGGTGTACCTGCAGGAACTGATGCAGGCGGCCAAGATTCATTCGCCGAAGACAATTATCGCGCACGCCGAAAACCGTCACACGCTCGCCAAGGAAATCGGATTCCCGATGGTCATCAAGTCGCCGGATTCAAGTTTCTCGATGGGTGTGAAAAAAGCCACCAACAAGGAAGAACTCGAGCAGATACTGGACGAAATGTTCGAGCACAGCGACCTGCTTATTGCGCAGGAATTCACGCCGACGGAATTCGACTGGCGCGTGGGCGTACTCGACGGCAAGCCGCTTTACGCCTGCAAGTACCACATGGCGAAGGGCCACTGGCAAATCTACAACTGGGAAAGCGACGACAAGCAGAGCGAAGCGTTCTCGGGCAAGTGCGAAAGCATCCCTATCGAGATGGTGCCGCATGGAATCGTGAAGACGGCGCTCCGCATCTGCAGCCTTATTGGCAACGGGCTCTATGGAGTCGACCTTAAGGAATGGCACGGGCACCCGATTGTAATCGAGGTGAACGACAACCCGAGTATTGACGCGGGCATTGAAGATGGCGTTGGCAAGAGCAAGGTGTATCTCGCCGTCATGAGGTCGCTGCGCCACCGCATCGAAGAACGCATGAACGCCGCCCAGCATAAACTGCAGCAACACGAGAGGGAATGGTTCTAATGTCCAATTATAAACTTTGGCAACGTTACGGCATCGAGATGGAGTACATGATCGTGGATCGCGACTCCCTGAATGTACTCCCCCGCGCCGATGTCCCCCTCGGAAAAGACGAAAAGGGCGAGCAGCTCTCGGACGTGGAACACGGCCCCATCGGTCTTTCGAACGAACTCGTGAGCCATGTGCTGGAATTCAAGTGCGCGGAGCCCGTTGAAAGCCTCCACCATCTGGGAAAGACTTTTCACAAGGAAATCCTGAAGGCGAACGAATCGCTCAAGAGCATCAACGCGATGCTCTTGCCCACGGCGGCACACCCCTTCATGGACCCCGCCGAAATGAAGCTCTGGCCCTACGACTGCCTCGACATCTACGAGACTTACGACCGCATTTTCAACTGCAAGGGGCACGGCTGGGCGAACCTGCAGTCTACCCATATAAACCTCTCCTTCAATGGCGACGAGGAATTCGGCAAACTGCACGCAGCCATCCGCGCATTGTTGCCGCTGATTCCCGCCGTGGCGGCCTCCAGCCCGTTTTTGGACAGCAAGTACTGCGGCTATCTGGACGGACGCATCGAGACATACCGCCACAACCAGGAGAAGATTCCGAGCATTACCGGCAAGGTGATTCCCGAAGCGGTATTCACGTACAAGGATTACGAGGAACAGATTTTCAATCGCGTGAAGGCGGACATCGCGCCGTACGACCCGGAGCACCTGCTGAACCACTTTTTCTTGAATAGCCGCGGAGCAATCGCCCGCTTCGACCGAGGAGCCGTGGAAATCCGCCTGGTCGACATCCAGGAATGCCCCGACGCAGACATCGCGATTGCCGAATGGGAAGTCGCCGTGTTGAAGGGCCTTGTGGAAGGCGCATTCGCTAGTGAAGCCGAAATCCGCGCGCTCGATACCGACGCGCTCGCAAAAATCCTGCTCAGCACCACGCATTCCGCCGAAAAGACGGTAATCAGCGACCGCGACTACCTAAAAATCTGGAATATTAACGCAAGCGAAATCACCGCCGGTGAACTTGTCCAGAAAATCACGGACAGGATAAAAGGCAAGATTTCCGCGCACTCCCAGGAACTGCTCGCCAGCATGTTCAAGCGCGGGACCCTCGCCAGCGCCCTCGTGAAAAACGTCGGTGCAGACCCCGACCGGGACGATTTCGTGTATGAATACGGAAAATTGGCGAAATGTCTGGCAGAAAACAGGCTATACGGAATATAAAAGAATATATTTCAAAGTATATGGTCCAGACAACAAAGAAACTCTCGATTCTTGCGACATTCCTTTTCTGCGCGCTGGTTTTTGTTGCCTGCGGCGATTCCGGCTCGTCCTCAGTCCCGGACGAGGTCACAGACCCCATAATTACGCCGGAAGAACCACCACTTGACACTATCACTGAACCTGATACCACCACAAGTGATTCCGTAGAAACCTATCCCACCATATTTGATAGTTCCGGACTCCACACATACATTCTGGAAAACGGGGTGTCGTCCGGTAACCTGTATATTTTCTATCCGGCCGATTCCTTCCTGACCAAATTTGAGATAGGAGACATCGTGACGGTTGCAATTGTCGGCTACGACACCCTTGAAATGCCCGTAGTCGAAAAAAACAGCGACGTTCCCATCGCCCACTTCTTGTTCTCGGCAGTCGCAGGCTCCAATTTCGTAAGCTTGAGCATCCATAACGGTTCCTTCTCCGATGTCATCGGAATAACCGCCCAGAATGCGCCCATAGAAGTCAACATTTCCTTGAAAGAAAAGGGCGGATTCCTATTCGGGCTCGAAATGCGCTACGTCCAGTACCTGGACGTCTATCCGGAAAGATATCCGGAACTTTCTGCCGAGGAATACGCGAACTTCAGGGAAATCCGCACCACGGGCATGGGAGAAAAGAAACTCTACCGTTCTTCGAGCCCGATTGACGACTGTCTAGGCCGCAACCTCTATGTCGATTCTCTCGCAAAAGAGGCGGGAGTCGCCACGTTTATCAACCTGACCGATACGGAAGACTACGCAAGGACATACAAGGACTTTGACAGCTCCTATTACGCGACACAGAACGCAATCTACTTGTCGCTTCCTGTGGAGTTCTACTCCCGTACATTCAAGGACGGAATTGTCAAGGGATTCCGTTTCATGATTGAGCACGAAGGGCCTTATCTGGTGCATTGTATCTACGGCATGGACCGCACCGGCTTTACTCTCGCCATCCTGGAAGCGCTGATGGGTGCAAAGACCGAAGAAATCCAGGCGGACTACGCAAAGACCTTCAGCAACTACTTCAATGTCGTCGACGGCCAACAAGTCACTCTGAACGAGCAACAGGTGGACTTTTTCAAGGCAGTCGTCACAAGGAACCTGCGGGCGGTCTATCGCGCCGACGGGATCGACATCGCCGATGCCGACGATATCGACTGGGCTACGCCTACGGAACAATTCCTGGAAAAACAGGGCATGACCAAAGAGGAAATTTCTGCCTTGAAGGACAGGTTGAAATAATGAAACTGATGCTCACCTGCGAGCACGCAAGCAATCGCCTACCGGCAGCATTCAAGAAGTTTGTACCGACGAATGTGCAAGGAACGCACCGCGCCTACGATATCGGGGCACTGAAGGTTTTCCGCAAGCTGGTAAAATTCGCAAAGCCGGAGTTTAGCTGCGAAGGAAAGTTCTCGCGTCTGTTCGTAGACCTAAACCGCACCATTACAAACAAGAGTGCATTCAGCGAATATTACGGGGAACTCGAAACCAGCGACAAGGCTGCCGCCGAGAAAGTGAAGACCGAGGCAACCGCCTACTGGAAGGAATACCGTGCGAACGTAGAAAGGTTCGTGACGCAGAACATCGGCAAAGGCTCCAAGGTCGCCGGCAATAAAGGCGCCACAATCGTCCACCTGGGCATACACAGCTTTACTCCCGTACTGAACGGCAAGCCCCGCAATACCGATATCGGAATCCTGTACGACCCCATGCGCCCGCAGGAACGCGCCTACGCGAATGTCATCAAGGACGAAATCAAACGCCTTTACCCGCACATGAAGGTCCGTTTCAACTACCCGTACAAGGGAACCTCCGACGGGCTCACCACATCGTTGCGCAAAAAGTTCGGCCCGCGGTATGTGGGGATTGAAATCGAGATAAACCAGAAATTCTTTATCTAACGGGCAACGCGCATCGCCCCAAACAGGCATTTTTTCTACATTCAAAACATGCCTGAAAAGACCTTATTATTGCTCGATTCCTACGCGCTCGCGTTCCGAATGTTCTACGCCTATTCGCAGAACCCGCTCAAGAACAGCCAGGGCGAAGACGTGTCGATGATGCACGGCTACTGGGGTGCGGTGCTCCGCATATTGGCAAAGCACAATCCTACGCACTTTGCGATTGCCCGCGACGTTGCGCACACGAAGACCTTCAGGCACGAACTTTACCCAGACTACAAGGCGAATCGCGGGCCCATGCCCGAAGAGATGGCGGCGCAGATGCCGCTGCTGGGCGAAAGCCTCGAGGCAAGCGGAATCCCGCTGCTTTCGGAACCGGGCTACGAAGCGGACGACGTGATGGCGAGTACCGCCACTGCGGCCATCGAAGCAGGCTTCGACCATGTGGTGATTCTCAGTAAAGACAAGGACATGTCGCAAATCGTGACGGACAAGATTCACCTTTTCCACCTGACAAAGGGCGCCGACGGAATTGATTTCGGCCCCGAGCAGGTATTGGAAAAGTACGGGCTCCCGCCGGAAAAGATTCGTGACTACCTCGCGCTTATGGGTGACGCGAGCGACAACGTTCCCGGCGTACCGAAGGTGGGCCCGAAGACGGCCATCCAGTTGCTGAACGACTACGGCGACATGGACAATCTGTACGCGAACCTTGACAAGATTACCAAGAAGGGATTGCACGACAATCTCGCGAACAACCGCGAGAAGGCTTTCCTGAGCCGCGAACTCGTGACGCTCCAGACAAAGCGAGCTTTCAACGGGAACCTAGAGGCCCTCGAATACAACGGTCTGCACGTGGATACGCTCGCGCAGATGTTCAAGGACCACGAAATCAACAGCCTGTTGCGCCTGCTGGAAAAAGTCCCGAGCAAGGCGGGATTCGTGCGCGAAGGCGAAGGCGCGGAAGGCGCCATCGAAAACGGAGACGGCGTAATTGTTGCCGCAAGCTTCCCCGCAGAAGACTTGCCCACGTATGTTTGCGTCGATACCGAAGAAGTTTTCGAGCAAATGAAGGCTGAATTCGCAGCCGCAAGCACCGTGGGCATAGACACCGAAACGGACGGTCTCGACCCGATGCAATGCAACATCGTGGGCCTCTGCCTTTCGGCAGACCCTGCGAAGGGCTACTACATCCCGCTTGCTCATACTGACGAAATCGGGTTCTCGCTCCCCGCTACAAAGGGCGGCAACTACGACTTCAACAAGGTCGCCAGTTGGTTCAAGGAATTCATTGCAGATGCTACCCCGATGGAAGCCACCGGGAAACCGCGCGAACTAGTATTCCACAATGCGAAATTCGATTTACACGTTCTCGCACGCACCTTCAAGATTCCGCAATCCGTTATCGACAGCGCAAACATCATCGACACGCTGATTGCCGCCTGGATGCTTTCGCCGGGGCAATCCGGCCTCGGGCTCGATAACCAGGTGATGCAACGATTGCAGCACGAGATGATTCCCATTGAGAACCTGATTGGACGTGGCAAGAACCAGATTACGTTCAACCGCACGCCCATCAAGGACGCCACCGAATACGGCGCCGAAGATGCAGTCTATACGCTGCGCCTTTGGAAGCCTCTCAAGCAGGAACTCGAAAAGCTCGACTACGTGAAATATTTCTTTGAGCAGGAAATGCCGCTACTGAAGGTACTGTACCAGATGGAAACGGTCGGCGTCGCGATTGACGTTCCGGCCCTCAAGACGCTGGAGCAGGAACTTGCCCGCCGCATCGAGAATCTAGAAAAGGAAATTTGCGACATGGCGGGCGTCGAGTTCAACATCGGAAGTCCAAAGCAGCTGGGCGATGTGCTTTTCGATACGCTTGGCCTCCCCGAAATCAAGAAGCGCAGTACCGACGCCGTCGTGCTCGAAGAACTGAGTTTCAAGGCGCCACACCCGATTGTTTTCGCCGTCATCGAATACCGTGAACTCAAGAAGATGCAGAGCACCTACATCTCGGTGCTCCCGACGCTCATCAATCCGGACACGCGCCGCATCCACACGAGCTTTATCCAATGGGGTACTGCGACGGGCCGCCTTTCGAGCCGCGATCCGAACCTGCAGAACATTCCCGTGCGTAGCGACTTGGGCAAAAAAATTCGCGCAGCATTCATCCCGCAGAGTAAGGACAACGTAATTCTTGCGGTGGACTACTCGCAGATTGAACTCAGAATGCTTGCGCACCTGAGTGGCGATGCAGCGCTCATCGAAAGCTACAAGGAAGGTATCGACATTCACGCCCGCACCGCCGCCGCGATTTACGGGGTGGATCTCGACGCCGTCACGAGCGACATGCGCCGTGATGCAAAGGTGGTGAATTTCGGCGTACTTTACGGGATGACGGCTTTCCGCCTCGCCCGTGACCTGAAAATCCCGATGTCGCAGGCAAGGGACTTCATCGACGGTTACTTCGGGATGTACCAGGGTGTACAGCAGTTTATTGAAGATACCAAGGCGGCCGCCCACCGCGACGGCTACGTGGAAACCCTGTCGGGCCGCCGCCGCTACATCGCTGGCATCGACAGCAGTGACCGCATGGAATCGCAAATGGCCGAACGCATGGCTGTGAACACGCCGGTGCAGGGTTCCGCCGCCGACCTCATCAAGATTGCGATGATTCGCATCCAGAAGCGCATCAACGACGAAAAGCTCCCGCTCAAGATGATGCTGCAGGTGCACGACGAACTCGTGTTCGAATGCCCCCGCGACCAGGTGGATGCGATGGCCCAGATGGTGAAATCCGAGATGGAAGGCGCCATGGAATTGAAGGTCCCGCTCATCGCCAGCGTCGGCTTCGGCGAAAACTGGCTCGAAGCGCATTAAGCGACCGCCCCACGGGGGTGTTGTAACCTGTTCAATGGTATTTTGCGGGCGACACATGTCGCACGGTCTTTCCGCCATTTTTCGATATAAATTATAAGATGTTGAATGGGGTCCCGAACCGGGATGTAAAAAAAGGACCTAAAAATGAACCATTTTCTCAAAAAAATTGCCATTGCAGGCGCCCTCACGGCAGTAGCAGCCTCGGCAGCCAACCTCCCCACCGCCAAGGAAGTCCAAGCCAAGATGGGCATGGGGTTCAACATCGGCAACTCCATGGAAGTGCCGAATAACCCGACAGCCTGGGGCAACCCCTTCCCCACGCAGGCCCTGCTCGACTCCGTGAAGGCGGCAGGCTTCAACACGGTGCGCATTCCCTGCGCATGGGATAGCCACACGAGCGGCGGCAAGGTCACCGAAACCTGGCTCGATTCCGTGAAGACTGTCGTCGACTACGCAATGCGTGCAGGCCTCTACACGATTTTGAACATCCACCACGAAGGTGAAGGCGGCTGGTTCCAGACAAACATCGGCACGAGCGTCAACTCGACTGTCGACAACAAGATGAAGACGTACTGGACGCAGATTGCGAACAAGTTCAAAAACTACAACGAGCGCCTGATTTTTGCGGGTGCGAACGAACCCGGCCCCAATGTGAACACCTGGACAGCACAGCACGTGAGCACGCTGATGCACTACTACCAGACGTTTATCGACGCAGTACGCGCCACGGGCGGCAACAACGCCACCCGTACCCTGATTATCCAAGGCCTCAATACCGACATCGACAAGTCTGTCGCGAGCGCCCCGGTGAGCACATTCCCCACCGACAAGGTCAGCGGCTACCTGATGTTCGAAGTGCATTACTACGACCCGTACCAGTACACGCTCATGACTAGCCAGCAGGACTGGGGCGCGAGCGAGCCCATTATGCCGCAGTACTACTACGGTAATTACCAGAAGGCAAGCGAGCCCAAGCGCAATGCGGGCTACAATGCGTGGGCAGGCTCCATCGATTCCAAACTTGCAAGCATCACCCATCCGCAGGAACAGTTCGCCAAGATGAAGACAAACTACGTGGACAAGGGCTACCCGGTCATTGTCGGCGAATTCGGCGCGAACGTGCGCTCACCGGAACTGAGCGGCAACGACCTGAATCTACACAAGCAGGGCCGCGTGCAGTGGCACAAGGACGTAGTATCTGCCGCCAAGCAATACGGCCTCACGCCAATTCTCTGGGACATGGGCAACGAGAGCAACACCAACTACGACAACATGGCCTACATCCGCCGTCAGTCTTCGCCGGTGGGCAAGGTTCTCGAAACGGACGTCATCAACGCCATGCGCAGCGTGTATAACCTCGGCAACTACAACAACACGGGCGTTACCCACGTAGAGGATTTTATCACGGGCGGCAGCGAACCCACATCGAGTTCCAGCAGCGCCACCATACAGCCGGAATCTTCATCTTCCACGACGGCACTGAACATGGTCGCTGGCACACATGTTGAATTCTACCGCGAAGGCAACACACTCTACGGCACCGGCAAGATTATGCTTTTCGACATGAACGGCAACCTGGTGCGCGCTTCGGGCAACACCGCCGGCAAGTCTACCTTGCAACTGCAGGGAATCAAGCAGGGACTCTACATCGCAAAGTGCGGCAATAAGTCCCTGAAGTTCATAGCAAAGTAACCACAAGAACCCAATCAAAAAATCCCCCGGCTCAACAGCCGAGGGATTTTTCACATTCGTCATCCCCGCGCAGGCGGGGAGCTAATTACACATCGACCACTTCAGTCCAGCCGAACGGGTCTTCGGCTTCGCCGAACTGGATAGCAGTGTACTTCGTGAAGAGTTCCGTGCAAACCGGGCCCGGATTCTTACCGTCACCGTAGGTGAATTCCTTGCCGGCAACCGGATCCACAATCTTCTTGATCGGGGTGATCACGGCAGCGGTACCGCATTCGGCGGTTTCGGAGAATTCAGCGAGTTCTTCGAACGGGACCTGGCGGCGTTCCACGGTGTAGCCGAGGTATTCAGCAAGCTGCTGCAGGCTCTTGTTCGTAATCGACGGCAGGATGGATTCGGACTTCGGGGTCACGTAGGTCTTGCCCTTGATGCCGAAGAAGTTTGCCGGACCGCATTCGTCGATGTACTTCTTTTCCTTCGCGTCCAGATAAATCGTGCTGGAGTAGCCGAGTTTCTTGGCCTCTGCGAGGGAAAGCAAGCTGGCAGCGTAGTTACCGCCGACCTTCACCGTACCCGTACCCTGCGGAGCGGCGCGGTCGAAGTTGCGGCTAATCATCATATCCACGGGCTTGAAACCGTCCTTGAAGTACGGACCCACCGGAGTCACGAACATCAACAGCAGGTATTCGTCGGAGGGCTTCACGCCGACTTCCGGGCTCGTACCGATGAGGAGCGGGCGGATGTAGAGCGTTGCACCGTGACCGTACGGCGGAATAAAGCGGGCGTTCGCCTTCACCACAGTGTGGACCATTTCGCGGAACAGCTCGACGGGCGGAACAGCCATGAGCACGCGGTTCGCGGTGTTCTGCATGCGCTTGGCATTCTCGTCGACGCGGAAGATACGGACCTTGCCGTCCTTGCCCGTGTAAGCCTTGAGGCCTTCGAAACCTTCCTGGCCGTAGTGCAAGCAAGTAGCGGCCATGTGGATGCTGATGTCCTTGGAAGAAGAAAGTTCAACCTTGCCCCACTTGCCATCGCGGTAGTAGCAGCGGACATTGTAATCGGTATCGTAATAACCGAAGGGGAGCGTCTTCCAATCGACAGTGTTCAAATCAAGCATATATTCACCTTTTTGTGCAATTTGTGCATTTTTAAAGGTATCATTCGGTACCGCACAGAAAAATACAATTATCGCAGGGATTTTGGCTTGCTTTCTAATGAAAAAAAGTCTTTTTTAACCCAACGATTTTCGCATTCTTATTACAAAAAATGTACAGCGGGGTCTTAGAGGTTTCCCCTTTTACCTATAGAAAACTTGAAAACTCCCCCTAAAAAAACTATCTTTGCGCGCGGAATTTTTAACAGGACCAAGGTCATGAGCTACAATCCTCTCGCCGAACAGGCAAACGCGGAACTCTCCGCAAACGGCTGCAACGTTCTCTCCATGCTCTCCGAAAGGGGCAAGGCAATCTTCTTCCCGCGCAAGGGCATTCTGGGCCAGGGCGCCGAAGCCAAGGGCTCCGAAATCAACGCGACTATCGGCACCGCCCTCGAAGACGACGGGAGCCCGCTCGTGCTCGACTGCGTGCTCAAGAGCCTGAACCTCCCCAAGCAGGCGTTCCTGTACGCCCCGAGTTTCGGCAATCCCGACCTCCGCAAGGCCTGGAAGGAACAGATTGTCCGCAAGAACCCGAGCCTCGCAGGCAAGCAGTTCAGCAACCCGGTCGTGACCTGCGCCCTCACCCACGCCATCAGCTGCGCGGGCTACCTCTTCCTCGACCCGGGTGACGAAGTCATCATCCCCGACCTCTACTGGGACAACTACGAGCTCGTGTTCGTGAACAGCTGCGGCGCGAAGATCAAGACGTTCAACACCTTCAAGGACGGCGGGTTCGATACCGAAGCCCTCAAGGCCGCCCTCGCCGAAAGCAAGAGCCAGAAGAAGGTCGTGCTCCTGAACTTCCCGAACAACCCGACCGGCTACACCGCCACCGAGAAGGAAGCGGTCGAAATCGCGAAGATCCTCACCGACTGCGCTGCCGCGGGCAACAAGGTCGTGGCCCTGCTCGACGATGCCTACTTCGGACTCGTGTACGAGGATGGCGTGACCAAGGAATCCCTGTTCGTGAAGCTGCTCGAGGCCAACGAGAACCTGCTCGCCGTCAAGCTCGACGGCCCCACCAAGGAAGACTACGTGTGGGGCTTCCGCGTCGGGTTCATGACCTTCGGTTTCAAGGGCGCCAGCGAAGCCCAGCTCAAGGCCCTCGAAGACAAGGCCGCCGGTACGGTCCGCGGCAATATCAGCAACGGCCCCTCCATCAGCCAGAAGATCCTGCTCGCCGCCTACCAGAGCCCCGAATACGTGGACCAGAAGGCTGAGAAGTACGCGACCCTCAAGAAGCGCTACGACATCATCAAGGAAGTGCTCGCAAGCCACCCCGAATATAAGGAAGCCTTCGAGGCCATGCCGTGCAACAGCGGTTACTTCATGTGCATCAAGCCGAAGGGCGTGGACGCCGAAGCACTGCGCCAGAAACTCATCAAGGACTACAGCACCGGCACAATCATGCTTTCGGGCCTTATTCGCGTGGCGTTCAGCGCCGTTCCGACCGATAAGCTCGGCAAGCTGTTCGAAAATATTTATAATTGCATTAAGGAAATGAAGTAAAACCGGCAGTTGGGCAACCAACTGCCAATCCGGAGGATAAATGTCCGACAAAGCGACCTTGAATTACAACGGAAAGAGCTTCGAGCTCCCCGTGGTTGAAGGCACCGAGAACGAACACGGTCTCGACATCAGTTCCCTCCGCAAGGAAACGGGACTTGTCACGCTTGATTACGGCTACCTGAACACGGGCAGCACCAAGAGCGCCATCACCTACGTGAATGGCGAAAAAGGCATTCTCCGTTACCGAGGCTACTCCATCGAAGACCTCGCCGAAAAGGCGACCTTCCCCGAGACAGCGTGGCTCCTGATTTACGGCGACCTCCCGACTCCGGAACAGCTCGGGCATTTCCGCACGCTCCTCACCGAGAATGCGCTCTTGCACGAGAACCTGTTGCACTTCTTCCGCGAAATGCCGCCGAGCGCGCACCCGATGGGCATCCTCAGTTCCATCGTGAACGCCGTGGGCCTGTTTACCCCGCGCTTCTACGACGACGAAAACATTGCGAGCGCCTTCGAACTCACGACTGCGGGCCTTATTTCCAAGATCCGCACCATCGCCGCATTCGCCTACAAGGCAAGCATCGGCGAACCGTTCGTTTACCCGGAAGCCGAACGCAGCTACTGCAGCAACTTCTTGAACATGATGTTCAGCAGTAAGGCGCGCCCGTACCACCCGGATCCGATTATGGAAAAGGCGCTCAACACGCTCCTGATTGTGCATGCCGACCACGAGCAGAACTGCTCCACGTCGACGGTGCGTATGGTGGGCAGTTCGCAGGCGAACCTTTACGCAAGTATCTGTGCCGGCATCTGCGCCCTCTGGGGCCCGCTCCACGGCGGTGCGAACCAGGCCGTGCTCGAAACGCTGCTGCGCATCCAGCAGAGCGGCATGACCATCGAGCAGGTGATGGACAAGGCTAAAGACAAGAACGACCCGTTCCGCCTTTCGGGCTTTGGCCACCGCGTGTACAAGAGCTATGACCCGCGCGCCAAGGTGCTCAAGAAGCTTATGTACCAGGTGTTCGAGCGCGAACACGTGCACGACCCGCTCCTGGATATCGCGCTCAAGCTCGAAGAAGCCGCCCTGAAGGACGACTACTTCATCGCACGCAAGCTCTACCCGAACGTAGACTTCTACTCGGGCATTCTCTACCGCGCGATGGGCATCCCGACGAACATGCTTACCGTGATGTTCGCCATCGGCCGCTTACCCGGCTGGATTGCCCACTGGAAGGAAATGCACGACGACCCGCAAAGCAAAATCAACCGTCCGCGCCAGATTTACACCGGCCAGACGGAACGCCCCTGGATCGACCGCGACAAGCGATAGACTCTACCAGAGCAGTCCGAGAGCAATCCTGATATCGGCCTTGACGGCCACGATATCGGCGTAGTTCATATCGAGTTCTATACCTAAACCGAGTATACCGAGCGTAGTGGCTTCGGTACGTACGTTCCTGTTGCGGAACGAGAAATCGTAACGCAGTCCCACTGCGTAATAGAATAGGTATTGCGTTTCGGGGTGGTCTTCGGGCACATTCCCGCTCCACCAGCCTACCCCGACATCCGCGGTCATCCTCTGGTGCGTTCCCTCGTAGAACGGGTAGCCATAGATAAAATCCATATCTATCATGGAAAATCCGGAATGCCCCTTGATGCGGTAACCATAATACGAGAATTCATCGTCGCCATTATGGCCGAAGTTGACGCCGACGCGCCATTCAACATCGCCACCAAACATGGCAAGGCCGACAACCGTCTTGAAGCCGCCAAGCCAGATATCGCTCGGCGCATCCGACCCGAAAACAGGATTGTAGAACAACGAAAGACCAATCCACGCAATCTGATACGGCTTGCGGAACGCCGAATACAGGAATGTTTCCGGATAGGTTTCGCCCGCATCCGTCGCGACAGAATCGGCCAGTTCCTGTATTTCGGAAACATCGTCCGCCTTCTCTCGAGCATCGACACTAGTGTTCCCGGACTTGAAGGCAAGGTAATCCCACTGCATTATCAACAACGTAACGCGACGACGTTCTGCTGGAGGCAGGCGACTAACGGAATCGAGTATTTCCTGCTGGTGCGCCAGATACAGCGGAGCGCTCTTCGCAGAAATTCCCCTACCAAAGCCGAGCTTCGAGAAATCCTTCCGGAGCAAGTAGAACTCGTTCTGGTCCACAAGCGGGAGCCACGATTGATTGCCCGGAGAAGCTCCACCGAACGTAAACAGAACATCTTCGTGTTCAACAGGAATTTCGGGATGTTCCATAAGATAGAGACAAAGGCTGTCACGTACCTGCGAAATCGTATTCGCAAAGACATCAAGATCCAATTCCAGTAGCGCGTATAGACTGGAATCCCCCTTCATGAAATAGGCGGAAAGTGAATCTACGGTCGCCTTGGCGAGTTCACGGCCCGGTTCATTACCCTTCATGCTCGCAAGTTCTCGTTCGAAGTCGCTCGCAGGAGAATCCTCCGCCATCGCCGTCATTGTCATGACAGCAACACAGAGCAAGGAAACAAAAAAACTCCTAACCATGATTACTCCCCGTCACCGCAAGACTAGCGCAGCCTTCTCAGTCCGCGCGGCATCGGGATCTCCTCCCCGTCTTCGCCGAGCAGGTAGATGTTATCAAGGCTGATGTAGCCCATGCCGCTATGGCGGGCACGGAACGCGAAGTTCTTTATCTTCGTCGGGTCAAGCTGCGGGATAGTCTTGCCCCAGCCTTCCTGCGCCATGTTCTCCCAGATGAGCGTATCGCGCACCCAGGAGCCACGGGTATTCTTCAGGCGTACCATGAACTCGTCGTAGTCTTCCACCTGGCTGCTCGCAATCTGCACCTCGAAGTAACCATCGGGATTGTTGTGGTTCGTCGCATAGTCAAACACGATACCCACAGACTTCTTGACTTCTTCAGGAATCACGTAGTAGGCACCCGCGAAGTTCGGCCAGCTCTGCGTAGGCGGCTGTTCGATCATAAAGTCGTGACGGATGAACCCGCCATGCGGAGGCGCCCCGTTAAATACCTTCGCGCCGATCGTCGTCGCGTTGTCGCCGTTTGCCACCGGATACCAGTCCACTGCATCGATGCCGTTGTCGAAATTCTGCATGACTTTCGTGGTGCGGTAGGCGCCACGCACACGGAACGGGATGTCCATCTTGCTGAGTTTCCCGCCAAGGCCCTGCACCTCCACGCGGATAGTGCGGGGCGCATTGCTCAGGTCTTCGGGTATAGGCACCTTCACATGGAAACTCTCGATGGAGGCATTCCACTTGCCGTCATCGGGCTCCACCGCAGCAATGTAGGAACCGCGCTTACCCCAGTTGCCGATTTTCACCACGCCGCTCGTAAGTTGGCCGTTTTCCTGCACCGCCGTCACGAACAAATCGAGCGTATCGCCTGCAAGCAAGACCTTCTTCTCGAGGGCGGCGGCAATAATCTGCGGGTCGGCCGCCTGCGCCTTGCTTGCCTCGTCAAGCCCAACAACACGTGGGTTAATCTTCACTACGGCAAGTCCGAACGCAGGAATCGTGATATCCTTGCTCTTACTCGGATTGATTCGGCGTCCACTCGGGCCCATCTTCGGGTACGGATAGGAATTCTGCCACGTACCCACCCACTTGAACTGCTCGGCACCGAACACGTCCACCTCGGTACGCACCAGGTCACCCTTGCCCACGTCGATTGCACCGCCAGCAGCAATAACACTCTCGCGGTCAATCTGCACCACCTGCGGAACCTCGGACAAGTTCACGAGCATCACGCGAGCGGAATCGCCCTTGCCAATCGCATACGCCTCCACGTCGGGGCTAGTGCTCTTAACCGGCAACACGGCAAAACCGTCTTCCAGGAACTGCTTGTACGTCATGTAGAGCCCGTAGTATTCCGCAGTCGGCTCCAGCGACTTCCAGTAGTTCCAGGAACCTTCCTTCAATAGCGCCGTCATGCTGATGGTACCCCAGGTATCGTCCGGGCCCTTGAACAGGTTGCCGAACGCATCCCACGGGAGCACTTCCAGGCGGTTGCCGAAACGTACCGCATGCTGGGCAAAGATGCTAGCCACCGCGGCGGCCTGCGGGTAGTCCATGAGCAGGCTGAATCCCTGCACGCAGGTGCTGAATTCAGAGAGGAACACGCGGCGTTCACCTTCGAGGTGGCGCTTCATCCACACGTCAAGCGTATCCATGTTCGGGCCCACCGCCAGCATGGCCTTGAGCATTTCGGCAGCGCTCGGGGCATTCGCCGTCCAGTACGGGTAATTGTGGAGGTCCACCACATCGAGGTAGCGCTTGCCATCGTTCTTCTCGGCCTCGCCCACAATGCGCAGGAACTCCTCCATCCAGTACTTGCCATCGAGAATGCCGGCGCCCTTCAACGTCATGTTGTAGGTACTCAGGAGCGGTCCGTGCAGGATAATCGTGGAGTCCACCGCCTTCATCGCGCGGGCATATTCCAGGAACCGTGCGGCATACTGCCTTGCCGAAATCGGTCCGGATTCCTCCCATTCGCCATCGAGTTCGTTACCGATTTCCCAGCGCTTGATGTTGTAGCCCTTCACCTTGTTCGCATAGCGCACCCAGGCGGCAGCCTCCTTCGAGGTTCCCGTTCCCGCGTTCACACAAATCACGGCCTTCGCGTTCGGGATTGTCTTTATATAATCCATGAACGCTTCGAAATCCCACTTGATGTCGGTCCAGTCCGTGCGGGCCTTGTCGCCGTTGCGGGTCGACATCGCGTAGAACTTGTAGTTGTTGCCCTCGAGCAAGTCGCTCTCGCCACTAAACAGCTTCATCTCGCGAATCTGCACGCCCTTGCTCGGCAGGTCGCTCGTCTTGAAACGAATCGCCACGTAGCGCGTACGGAGTTGTTTGAACTTGTACTTGGTCTTCTCGCCATTCACGCGCACCACGGATTCCGTCTTCAGCCTGTTTTCAAGCGCCTGGTGCACGCCCGGGTATTCGGCGTAGTCGCCATCCCAGTACGCGAACTCGAATGACTTCGGGCGCAAACTGCCCCAATCAATCTGCAGGGAATCGAGGTTCATCTTCTCGGGGAACTCGATCACGACCCAAGGCGGGTCGGCGGGGTCCAAAATTTCGCCCCACCACATCGTCTCCATCTTGCCGTCGGCAAGGTGGCTTCTGCGCACAAAGCCGTAGTTGTCCTTTGTCGTACCGCGATAAATCGTCTCGCCCAAGAAACCACGAGCCCACTTGGTGGAATCGGGCGTCCAGAGGCCAGTGCTGTCGTAACTACCGATGCCATTCCAGTGGTAATCGTTCGAAAGGCTGCCGTTCGGGAAGCGGAACACCGTGTAGCCGCCGTCCACAAGCGCCTGCGTCATGTCGTAGTAGCGGCTAGGCGGATTCCAGATGGCAAGGTCTGCAGCCATCATGTCAGTCTTGTTGATGGTAATTCCAGGATGCTGGTCATCAACAATCACAACGTTCTGTGCGGCAAAAGAAGCGCCCGCACAAAGGCCAAGGATGGCAGCAGCCGTTTTCGAAATGCGGCGGAGATTCTTATTCATAACTACCTACGGTGTAAACTATTCTCCTTGAATATATAAATAAAGACCGCAGCCATGCACCGCAGTCTCTATAATCGAAAACAAATTAGTGTATCAAATGTATTCCACTTCCGTTATTCTGCCGGGCGCGTAACCTCAAAGGAAAAACACCCCTCACCAAATTGCGAATCAGGCGATCCAATTGCGAATTCATATTTTCCCTCGGGCAATCCATACACATAGACAAACCCGTTCTCCTTGTCCTCTTCTGTCACCATCTGGCAAGGATAGAATTCAAAAGGGGTATTCCATTCATCGGGCGACCCCAGGTAAGCGTCCTCCACTTGTACGCAAATGCCAAAACCAGCTTCCGCGATGGTTTCATCGAGCATATCGTGGTACCATTCATCATCTTCTCCCGGCGCATAGATAGAATCCAAATACAGTTTTGCCGAATATACCGGTTCCAGAACAACATCCTCCAATTCGGCCACGGGTTCCCCGCCTATCATCACCACACGAGCATGTTCAAAAGAGGAGTACACATTGGCACCTAGGCTCGAATCTGCCGAAATGGCACGCAACTGCAGCTTCTCATAGCGAAGTTTATAGGCACTGTCCGGGCCCAATTCCTCCAAGGCTCCTTCGTACAATTCCAAATATGTCAGGTAATTCACGCTATCCAGATAGATATAGCCTTTCTTGTCCGTAGTATAATGGCAACCTTCATTACCATAGGCACACCGGCCTTCGTAGACATCCGCTCCCACCACAGGCCTGCCCGCAGCATCCACCACCCGGACTCTCGCGTTCATGTACATATAGATATCTGCATATCCTCCGCACATATTCCTACCGAGACTGAATTCATACGTCGTCTTAGCCAGCGCATGGAATTCATCCAATAATTCATCGCAGGGGATGCCCTCGACAACTTTCTTTCGAACAAGCGACGTATCCACGTCCGCAATGGGAGTCCCAGAACTCGTTTCACTGGATGTCGAAGCAGTACTGCCATTATCGCCACCACAGCCGGCAAGCATTCCAATGCCAAGTACCGCAAATGCAAGGCTCATCCTTGTCAATTTCTTAATAAACATACTGATTCCTCCTTAACTTACTTTTTCAAATTTGTAAATAAATGAATGTTCAACTGGTGGACCCCAGTTGCCTTTTTCCTGTCCTGTGCAATAATCTTGCGCACCCTGGCCTTCATGCCCTGGATTTCCTTGGCTATCGCCTTGAAAGCGTCATCGGAAACACTGAAGGTAAATGTCCCCATATCCGACGGATTATCATTATTCGCAAGCAGGGCCTGCTTGGAAAGTTCGAAACACTGCAACTGGTACTGGCGCACCAAATCGCTATTGTTGTAGGCACCGCTACTTACCGATTCTCGGCAACTTTTCCAGAATCCCTTTTCATTCTTCCGCACAAAACCAAGGCGTTCCAGCAATTCTAGGGAACGTTTCAGGGTACCCACAGAAACCTTCGGAAAAATCAACTTCTGGATGGGCTCAAGGTCATCCGAGACATCCACGACTTCCAACGCAGTAAACAGCACACTGTTGTACCAGTGATTGTAATATTCGTAGGCATCCTCGTTCAAGATGCGGTGGGAATCCGGATGCTGTTTCAACAGTTCCTCGAAAAAAGCATTCCGTTCCGTCGCGGTCTTCGCCTGATCCAGATTCACTAAAGTTTCAAAGTACCGGGCCTCCTTTTTGTTCAAGCCCAGCACTTCAACAAACTTGGGAATCATGCGACTAGAAAGTTTCTTTCCCTTGACGATGTCGTTATAGTAGCTGCGAGTCCTGGGAAGCCCCAGCAGCACACAAGCTCCAGCTCTTGTAAAACCAGGGTCTGTCAGTACACGGGCAGCCTGGTACTCGTCCAGATACTTGCGAAAATTTGTAAACTGAAATATGTCTATTATTCTATCCACATCTTAAATGTACTCAAATTTTGACTCAAAGTCAAGACCTTTCTGTAAAATTTTGAGATTATTTTTGAGTACATTCTACAATTATGGATTATCGTCCTTTGAACTGGTCGCCAAACTTAAGTTCGGTTTCCTTGGCACCGTTCAGGTTCACGAGGCGGCCAGGGTCGAACACGAGGTCTTTCGCGAGGCCTTCCTTGAGGGACTGCGCACGGTCCAAGAGTTCGGCGGCACAGCTGCTCGAAAGGAGCGCTTGCCTCACCTGCATCGCGACATCGTCAGCACCTTCCTTGCCAGAAGTTGCGCCATCCAAGCAGAACCCCTTGCAAAGCCTTGCCGCAAGCTGCTTGAGCCTGCCCTCGGCACCCTTGTCGGTACTGCCGTCCTCGATCTTGAAGCCGTAGTAAAGCTTGAACACGTCGAGCGCCTCGCCCGCGGTAATCACGCGCTTCAGCTTACCTTCCCAGGCGTCTGCAATCTGCCCGAAAATCCACGGGTTGTGCATGGCGCCGCGCCCGATGGCCACACCGGACACGCCGTAATTTTGAATACGCTCGCAGGCGACCTCCACGCTGTTCACGTCGCCATTCCCGATTACAGGAATCTTCGCGGCAGCGGCAGCCTTCCCAATCCAGTCCCAGTCGGCGAGGCCGTTGTACCCCTGCAGGCGGGTACGACCGTGCACCGTAAGCATTTCAACGCCCTCGCCCTCGGCAATCCGGAGGGTTTCCAGCACGTTGATGCTCTCGCTATCCCAGCCGATGCGGCACTTGAGCGTAAGGGGCATATCTACCCCGCAACCGTCCAGCGCGGCACGCACGTCGTGCAAAATCTCCTGCAGGCGCGGCAGGTCGCGCAAAAGGCCCGATCCGCTGCCCTTGCCCGCCACCTTCGGCGCCGGGCAGCCCGCATTCACCTCGATGTAATCTGGCTTGAGCGCTACGGCAATCTTCCGGGCTGCATCCGCCATCTTGTCGGGGAAACGCCCAAAAATCTGCACCCCAAAGGGCCTTTCTTCCGGGAAAAACCGGAGCTGCTTATGGCCTTCCAGGTTGAATACGGCATCGCCGTCCGTCGGCACGAACTCCGAAACCAGGAGCCCCATGCGGTTGCCGGAGAGCACCCTGCAAAGCCTGCGGAAGGGCGCATCCGTCACTCCGTCCATCGGACTGAGGATAGTATTCGGGAACACTTCCAGCCCCCGAAGGCGAAACGAAATTTTTGCCGGTTTTTGCGCCATTTTTAAACTTTCAACATTTGTCAACATTTAAACCACAATTATCCACACATTGTCCGCAATGAGAGCCCGAAAAAAATATTTAAATTTCAATTAGTTTACCCGCTAACTCTTTGTTAAACTTATATTTAAGTCGTCTAAAAAACTATTAACCCCACGAACGAACCGTGCCAAACATAACAAAACAAGCCCTTATCCAAGAGATTGCCAAATCCACCGGATTTGTGCGTAACGATATCAAGACCGTCGTCGAGCAGTTCCTCGACCTGGTCGGCGAAAAACTCATCGAAGGCAACACCATCGAAATCCGCGGTTTCGGTACGTTCGCCTGCAAGCCCCGCAAGGCACGCCCCGCAAGGAACCCGCGTACCGGCGAGACGGTGCAGATCGAAGAACGCATGGTGCCCACCTTCAAGTTCAGTAACGATATCAAGGACAAGATCAACGCTCTCGAAGGTGTCATCGGCGAAGCCGTCGAAGCCCCCGAAGAAGTCACGGCCGAGTCCGAAATCTAGTCCCCCACAGCACCCAAGTTTGAAAAAGCCGACGCGCCAGCGCCGGTTTATTTTTTTACATCAGCGAGGCGATTTCGGCCTCGGTTAAAAAACGCCATCCACCCCTTCCCAGCGTCTCATCCAGCGCCACAGGTCCGATGGCCTCCCGCTTGAGCGTCAGCACGTGGTTCCCTACGGCGGCAAACATGCGCCGGACCTGGTGGTACAGTCCCTCGCCGATTGCTATCACCACGGTATCGCCTTCCACCCGGATTTCCCGGGCAAGCACTGGGCGGCGTTCGTCCTTGAGCATCACGCCCTTCAAAAGTTCGGCTTCCTGCTCGGCGGTAAACGGGCGCGCAAGGCCCACGCGGTAATACTTGAGCATACCCTTCTTGGGGCTCTCGACCCTGTGGATAAAGTCCCCCTGGTTGCTCAGGAGCAAAAGGCCTTCCGAATCTGCGTCCAGGCGACCCACACTCTGGATGCCCATCGCGGTAAAGCGGTCGGGCAACAGCGAATACACCGATTCATGGTCGCGCGGGTTGTGACTGCATTCCACGTCGGTCGGCTTGTGGAGCATCACGTAGAGTTTCTCCTGCGTGGTGACCTCCTCGCCGTTCACGGTAATGCACTCGGGCCGTTCCTTGAACTCCATGAACGGGTCGTCCAGGACCTTGCCGTCCAGTTCCACAAAGCCCATGCGCACCAGTGCGCGGGCTTCCTTGCGGCTTCCAAATCCGATACTTGCCAGAAGGCGGTCCAAAGTCAAAGCGGGCATTATTCCTCCACCATCCAGCCGACAATCTTCTTGCGGATAAACCCGAGTTCGGGCAGTTCACCTGTCTTGAGCACGCGGGCACGCCTGCGCCAGAACAGCAGGAAGAGGATTCCGGCATACACGAGCGTCACCAGCAGCAGGTACAGGAATCGGCACAGGTTCGTACGGGCATGGATTGCACCCTGCGCCCGCAGTTCGCGGTCACGGCACCAGTCCATCCTAAAGTCCCAGGCCTGCAGGTACGGGAAACTCTTGAATATCCCGTTCAGGGCAGCGCCATAGCCCATCGTCTCGTAATCGCTACGGATACCCTCGACAAAGCAATCCACGAACTTTATGTTGAACAAGTTCACGATAATGGCAAGCAGGCTTTTTACGTAACGGAATGCGCGGGCATCCAGGTCGGGCGTAAGGATAATCGTCCAGAACTGCTCATCCGTAAGCTTGGGCTTTTCTTTTTTTTCTGGCTCAGGTTCCGGTGCAGGCGGCTCGCTTGCCTTCGGCGTTTCAGTCTTCGGAGGTTCTGACTTCGGGAGCTCAGTTTTCGGCGGTTCCGCTTTCGGGGTTTCCACCTTCTCGGCAGGAACATCTCCAGCTACCGTTTTCTCAGTCTGGACTTCCCTAGCCGGCGAAGCATTTTCGACTGGTTCAACCTTCTTTTCCTCGGCGGGAGCGGTCTTTTTCTCTATAGGCTTTGTAGGAGTCGTCGCCACGAACTCAGGCTCGGCAACGTCATCATCCACATCCTTGTCCAAGCTGTCATCCGATTCCTTGCTTTTCTTTCCCCAGGTTTTCTCGCCCGTCCAAATCTTTTTCTTGAAAAAGAAAAACAGCGCCCGGCACCCGTGTTCCCCCGCCTCGAATTCAACCCTGAACCGGAACGGGAAAAACAGCAGTACCAGCGCTACTACACAAATGACAATGGCAAGCCAGAAAAGGAATCCGCCCATCACTTCTCGGCTTCGTCAGCCTTCTTGCTAATAATGTCAATGAGTTCGGCAAAGCTCTTGGTCTTGAGAATCTGGCCGAACTGTTCCTTGTAGTTACGGGCAGTCGAAAGGTCATCGATTACCAAGTCCCAGGCCTTCCAGTTGCCGTTCACGAGGCTCATCTTGTATTCAAGCACAGATTCCTTGCCCTTGTTCCAGAGATGAGCGACCACGCGGGCCTCGTCCGAGCCCTTCATCTTCGCGGGTTCATAGATGGTAGAATCCGCGCGGTAGAGTTCCAGGCGCTTGGCGCTAGAATTACGGACCATGCGCTGGAATTCCGCAACGAACTTCTCCTGCGAGGCGGCATCCTGCTTGTCCCAGTCGCCCTTCGAAAGCGACTTCTTCGCCAGGAGCGCGAAGTCGAAGGAATCGTTCAGCAACGACTTGACGCGTTCCGTTTCCTTCGCGTTGCGGCTAGACTTCTTAAGGAGCGTCTGGAGCTCCGCATCCTTCTTCTTCACTGCATTTACGGGATCATCGGCAGCAAAAGCCAGCACCGATGCGAGCGAAAGCAGCACAAACATCTTCCTAATCATACACATCTCCTTTTATTTGCCCATGTATTCCTGATGGAATTCCTTGAGCGACATGCCCATCCTGGACACGAGTTGAGCAAATTCCACGTTGTACTTGCAGACTGCAAAATAGTAGTCCTTCTGCAAAGATACATTCTGCGTATAGGCCGAGACCAGGTCACCTGTCTTGGACTTGTCCAAATCGTACTGCATCGCCGCCCCCTTCAGGATGGCATCGGAAGCACGGAGGCTTTCCCTGAGCGCGTCCATCTTTTCCTTGGCTGCGACAGTCTGGTAGTACTGTTCCTCGGCTTTCGCCACAAGGCCAATCGCCGCATAGTCTTCCTTCATCTGCAAGCCACGATATTCCGTGCGAGCCGCCCGGAATGCAGCCCAGTCCTTCCAGAAGTTCAGGCGGTAGCGCAAGCCCACGCCGATATAGCCCGAAAGTTTGTTCACCGCGTCTTCGGCAAAGGCGTTCTTCACCATCACCTTGCGGTTGCCTGCCCAGCTCTTCACGTATTCGAACTTGCCCATGATAAAGAACTCGGGCGCAAGTTTCGCCTCGGCCAGGTCCATCTGGAGTTTGCGTGCATCCAGCCCTGCAGCAAGTTGCTTGAGTTCAGGGTGATACTTGATCGTATGATCGCGGACATCGTCGAGTGTCGGGAGCGGCTCTGGCCTTGCCGTAAGGCAGGTATCTTCGGCCTCAAAAGTGTCGCCCTCGGGCAATGCGAGCGAAAAACGGATAGCAAGCTGGATACGCTTCATACCCAGTTCCGCATCCGTCACGCCTTCCTTCACCGAGTACATTTTCGCCTTTAGGTTCAGGAGGTCCATCTGCGAAACGTTCGGGTCATCATCGTCAAGCGCTTCCTCGAGTTTCTCGTAGGCATCATCCACACGTTTCTGCGCATCGGCAGCCAGTTTCTGCATTTCCTTCGCGAGCAGGTAGTTATAATAGTAGGTCTGCAGTTCCACATCCTTCTTGTGGATTTCCTGCTCCACCGCCATCGTTTTCTGCTTCAGGTCGGCTTCGAGTGCCTTCTTGCCCGAACGGTACTGGCCAAAGTTTAGCGGCTGGATGAACTTTCCCTCGACACCCCAGAACGGGCCCATTCTCGTAAAGTCATAGACATCCACCGTATCTCCCCAGTTGTCCACCGATTCCTTGAGGCCGGGGGCGGGACCCACCATGGTCGATACGTAGAATGTCGGCAGAATCACCTCGGAAGTGAGCGCAGCAAGTTTGTTCTTCTTTTCTTCGGTAGCATGCTTGGATTCCGCCAGTTGCGGATCCTTGGCCAGCCCTTCTTCTACAAACCGCATACAGTCGTAACGGACTTCGCCAGAAAAAGCCAAAGTCGCCAACAGAAGGACTACCACACAGCGGAACATACTATAAATCTAGCAAAAAAAGGCCTAGAAACGCAAGCCAATGGTCAGCAAATACCGACCGTTAATCGGAAGATTGCGAGTTACCTGTCCGCAAGAAAATCTATATGCGAAAGGTTCCTGTACTTTTCCATCACATGCTCGTAGTAGCCTGTAGGCAGCGGCCGGTTCAGTTCCTGCATCCTGTCTACAGCCGAATGCCCGATGTTATAGGCTATAAGCGCATCTTTCCAGTTGCCGTACTTCGCGATGAGACGGATAAGGTAGGCAGTGCCCACAATCACGTTCACCTCGGGTTTCATCAGGTCTTCCGTCGTCTGGATATTGAGACCGAACCGGCGACCCATCTTTTGCGCCGTCTCGAGCTTGATCTGCATTAACCCGAGCGCACCCGAAAATGCCCCCGACTGCATGCGCCCGCGGGCATTGGGATTTCCATGGCTTTCCTGAGCCACGACTGCCAAAATCAGGAGAGGGTCCGTCGAATACGAGTGAGCATTCTTCCAGATGAGTTCCGTCAGTTCCAGACGCGTTTCAGGAGATATGCGTCCCTTGGACAGGTAGGCTAGCGCCTTGTCAATCTTCACGTATTCGATAGTCCAGCGGCCCCAGGTATCGAGCCTCTGGAGGTCGCTCCGCAAGGCAAGTTCCTGCGCAGCCAGGTCGGAAAGTTCGTTTTTACGTACAAGCCACAAGTTGGCGAATACAAGTATCGCAAGGAACGAAACGGCAAAGGCGACGGCAATAACCGGTCCCGAAATCCGCACGCTACTTTTCACGGCGGTCGTTCTCCAGGTATTCGAGATACGAGACCCAGTCCTGAATTACGCCAAAAGAACTGAGCATTGTCGTATCTTGCACCACGCCCAGCTTGCGTAAAGGCCCTATGGAAGATTCCAATCGGTCGATTTCATGCACATACCGGTCCTTCTGAGCCTGAAGCGCAATTATCTGCGCCTGCTTGTCGGCAATATCACGGCCCTGCGCCGCGATGATAAAGAACAAAGTAATAGCCCACCCGAGAATCAAGAGAGCAAGAGCAATTGCTACGGTGGGGCTCAGACGCACGCCAGTCTTCGAAGTGTAGTAAACGCCAATCTGCTGCAACTGCTTAGATACGCCGGAATCCTTGTACGCCTCGCGGCTCGGGAAAATTTCAAAAATATTCTTATATGGCGCAAAATATTCGCGCTGTTCGTCGCTGTCGAAAATCAAGACTAGTTTCGACTTCTGCGCATGCATCTTGTTCAAGAGTTCGAGGAATAAATCCAGGTAGTCGCCCACCTTGAAATGAGCCCGCTGCAAGTTCAAGAAGACAAAGCAACCCGGGCCCTCGGTAAGCATTTCGATCTTTTCACGGACTGCAGCAAGCTGGTACGACCCAAGCGAGCCGGAGAGGGTAATCTCCACGTCGTCACCATGGTCTTCTACTTGAATGTCAATAAGGTCGGCTCTCACGCATTACCCCTTCGAAACCGATATGTTTATCTTGAACTTCTTTTCTTCGGCAACGGTCAGAGCCGTACGCCAGAAGGGATACACGCGCACCCCCTGGTACATCTCGGGTGCAGCAGCAGACGAAGCGCCGAATATCGCCCCCACGAACACCGCTGCGGGCGAGCCGAACTTCATCGTGACAACACACTTGCGACCATAATCGTGAATCGTGAGCTTGCTCGCCTCCGGATAGACCATCGGGCTCTTCCCGTCCCATTTCAGGTCAAAGCCATCGATGGTAATCTTGCCCGAATCCTCGCCAAGCAGGCCAAACTCGAATATCGTTCCAAAGAAACATCTCGAATCCATGTAGGTAGAATTCTCTATCCGGTAGTCTACAGCGAGTTCCGCCGACGAAGTATTCAGGCCGAATGTCTTCGCGACATGGAAAACACCGCGCTTCGCACCGACCGTAAAGCCTTGCTCTTCGAGGAGCTCTATCTCCGCGCCCGAATCGATTCGCTTGATGCGGTATTCGTACGGGTCCTTCAGCAGGTATTCGCGCATCGAAAGCGCCTGGTCTATCTGCGATGCGGTCAGATCGGCATTCGGCAACAGGCAGTCGAGAAACCCGAACGAAGGTTCCGCGTCATCGCGCCAGGCATTGAGGAGATTGACCTCGGAATCCTTATGGCAAAAAACTCGCAGCGCGCCACCCGCATGGTAGTCAAGCAGGAACATGATGTCGTTATTGCCAGCCCATATCTGCTTGCGCCCCTGTAGCAGGTAGTCACAGACTTCCATGCGGAGCCCGTCGAACGAGAGCTTGGAATCAAGCAGGTGCGATGCTGCAGTCAAGTAGCGGAAACCCCAGTCGCGCACGTTCATGCAGCGCATGCCTTCCGCATTTCCCAGGTCGCGGAAGAATATCGGGGACATCGCAGGCATCAGCGCTTCGCAGAAGTCATCGAAGTCCTTGCCTTCAAGGGTAGCCTGGCCGCGACGGTACAAGCTTAGGAACGTCTTCTGGAACAAGTTGATTTCGGGCCTACGCACGAGCGTCTCGCGACAAGTCACTGCCGAAGCCGGAAGTCCGAGTTTCTTACCCGAAGACATCAAGTAGCTTAGCGAACCTTCCGGCGGGAGCTGGTTAATCAGGTAACCCACGGGCCAGGTCTGTACGTCGTTCGTTTCCACAAAATCAACAAGACGCTCGAAAAACGCGACAATCTCTTCGGGGTTTGGAGGCAGGTCCAGGACCACGACCGCAGACTTCCCGCCATGGCAGTACGATTCCGCAATCACGCGCCAACGCAGGTCATCGTTCTCTATCGCGCGGGTCAACGCATCGGCTACGGGCACAATGCGCATCAGCGAGCCCTTGTCTTCTACGGTGAACCAGCCGGACACCGGAGTCGAGCGTCCAACGGTCGCCTGTACAGCAGCCTCGCTCACAAGCGCATAATCGAACCCCGACTTTTCGAGCACGGCAGTCATGCCCATTTCCCACACGAACGAGGAATTGAAGTAACCCTGCGGCTCAATACCGAAATACTTCTTCAGGATTTCACGATGCCGGTCCAATTGCAGGGACTGCGCCTCTTCGGGGAACAGCGGGAGCATCGGGTCGTAGTAGCCACCGCCAAGAAATTCCAGGATGCCTTCACTTATGCCATTCCTGATCTTGCCGAACGCGAGCGGCTTCGCCACCTTGCGTAACATCTTGATGGTCGGGCCATCCATATAGACCGAACATTTCACCAATCCAGACGTAAGCAGCACGTCAAGGCCATCTAGTACGTTGCGGGCAACCGCCTCAAGATTCTTATACGCAGTCGAAGGCGACAGCTGGAGCACAAATGAAATCGTCGGTTTCATAGCAAGAAGAATAGAAAATTTAGTTGCTAGTTATTGACCATTTGCGGGGGCCAAGGATAATAACTGCGGCTAAAAACCGAGCTGCAGGAATAGGCCGCCACCAGGTTCCTGCAAGTTTATCGCCGGCGCGATGCTGATCTTGTACCGATCTTTGTACCGCTCGGCCTTTTCCATATAGCGTTTGCCCATTTCCCTTTGCTCTGACGAGCCAGAAATATCGGAAACTCCCAATCCGAAGGTAAAGGGAACTACAGTTAGCAATGTTCCTATACCAAAAGTTCGCCCCAATATAGCCGTTCCCAAATAATCATAATCTACAACGAATGTGAGCGTTAGCCCCAAAGCAGCAAAGAACACCCCCATGGCAACAGTTTGCCAGCCATCATACAATCTGTCTGATGCGTATTTCTGGCAATTGTCGCCCCAACCGCGATAAATATCTGCACTATCCGGACTAGGAACGTTTCCGTATACGAGGGACAGGAGTGAATCCTGCGGAAGGTTCTTGTCTATCAAGGAATCCTGCTTGATATACTCGGAACGACATCCACGAGAGACGACTATAGCTGAATGAGGATTTTCGACGCCCAAGTCAACCACTTTAACGGTGTCCGAAGTCGCCATTCCATAAGAAACGGGGACGGCGAAGGAAATTGCAGAAAAAGACAGTAAAAGCAAAAGAAAGTGTTTTATGCTTGTCATTACAAAGAAAATAAATAATGCAAGCAGCTTACGCAAGAATGCCTGTCGGCCAATTTTACCCTTCGTCTAGAAAGGGTAACAGCACGTGCAAGCAAGATGACAAGCGGGTAAAAAAAAGCCCCCCACGAGGTTTACCTCATGGGGGCGTGAGCGACAAGCGACTCGTATTGACGAGTCGTGGCCGCGAGAGTGTAGCCGCAAAGCGGCGGAACGGTATAAAAAACGAAGAGGCCCCCCGCCGTTAGGCGAGGGGCCTCGAGAATCCAGCGGCGCCCTACTCTCCCGGGCCCGGGGGCCAGGTACCATCGGCGAAG